>JAYTAJ010000293.1:0-4477 GCA_043737575.1 Myxococcales bacterium
TCCGAACACGACGATGATACCGATGAAGACCATGCTCGTGATGAATCGGCAGTCGCGGCTGGGAGTTGAGGCCCGGCCTGATAGAGTGCGCGACCCCGCGTGACCGCCGTCCTCACCGTCCAGGATCTCCACAAACGCTTCGCGACCCGCCGCGTCTTGATGGGGGCGTCGTTCGTCGTCGACGAGCGCGACCGCATCGGTCTGATCGGCGCCAACGGCTCGGGCAAGTCGACCTTGCTGAAGATGATCGTGCAGGGCGCGGCGGGTGTGGGTGCGGCACCGCGCGACGCCGCCGAGCGCGACGCGGTCACGCCCGACAGCGGGCTCATCACCTGGCGCCGGGATCTGCGGCTCGAGTACGTCGCCCAGGAGCCCGAGCTCGATCCCGACGCGACCGTCGCGGCGTACCTGGCCCGGCCCGAGGTCGCGCTCCACCAGCAGCGCACCGTCGCCGCGGCGTTGCAGCTGCCGCCCGAGGACGCGGTGCTCGGGCGGCTGTCGGGCGGCGAGCGCCGCCGCGTCGCCTTGGCCCGGGCGCTGCTCGGCGCCCCCGACGTGCTCGCGCTCGACGAGCCGACCAACCACCTCGACGCCGACACCGTCGAGTGGCTCGAGGAGCGGCTCGGGTCGTGGCCGGGCGCGGTCATCGTCGTCACCCACGATCGCTACTTCCTCGATCGGGTCGCGACCCGCATCCTCGAGGTCGATCGCGGCCAGGTCTACGGCTACGACGGCGACTACACCTACTTCCTCGAGAAGCAGGCGGCCCGGCTCGACGTCGAGTCGACCCAGGAGCACGAGCGCGCGATGTTCGTGCGCCGCGAGCTCGAGTGGATCCGCCGCGCACCGCCCGCGCGCTCGGTGAAGGCCAAGGCCCGGGTCGATCGCTTCGACGCCGCGGTCGGCTCCGCGCCCAAGACCGACGAGCGGCCCCCGCGCCGCATGGCGCTGCGGCTGCCGCCCGGGCCGCGCCTCGGCAGCACCATCGTCGAGCTGCGCAAGCTGACCAAGCGCATCGGCGATCGCGTGCTGTTCGCCGATCTGACGCTGACGATGAAGGCCGGCGATCGCATCGGCATCGTCGGCAAGAACGGCGCGGGCAAGACCACGCTGATCCGGACCTTGCTCGGCGAGCTGCCGCCCGACAGCGGCACCGCGGTGCTCGGCGTCAACACCCGGCCCGCCTACCTCGAGCAGGGCCGCAGCGATCTGGTCGACACCAACACCGTGATCGAGGAGGTCGCGGGCGGCCACGATCACGTCGAGGTCGCGGGCGACAAGACCCACGTCCGCACCTTCTTGCGCCAGCTCGGCTTCGCCGACACCACCACCGACACCAAGATCGGCCAGCTGTCGGGCGGCGAGCGCAACCGGGTGCAGCTCGCGAAGCTGCTCCTGCGCGGCGGCAACCTGCTCGCGCTCGACGAGCCGACCAACGATCTCGATCTGGTGACGCTGGCGACGCTCGAGGACGCGCTGCTCGACTTCGCCGGCTGCGCGCTGATCGTGTCCCACGATCGCTGGTTCCTCGATCGCGTCGTCACCGGCATCCTCGGCTTCGACGAGCGCGGCGTGACGTTCTACGAGGGCAACTACTCGAGCTACCAGGCCAAGCGCCGCGCCGCCGCCGCCGCCGCGCGCGCGACCACCGCGCCGGTCGCCGATCCCGCCAAGCCCGCCGCGGCGCCGCGGGTCGAGCGTCCCAAGAAGCGCAGCTTCAAGGAGACCCAGGAGCTCGCCGCGATCGAGGGCGTGATCGAGGCCGCCGACGCCCGGGTCGCCGCGCTCGAGGCCCAGGCGTCCGACCCCGCGCTGTTTCGCGATCGTCCCCTCGAGGTCGCGCCGCTGCTCGCCGCGCTCGACGCCGCCCGCGCCGAGGTCGAGCGGCTCTACCGCCGCTGGGCCGAGCTCGACGCGATTCCGCCGACGTGATCGGCCGAGCCGCGGCTGATCACGCCGCGGGCGGCTTGCGCGAGCCCGGGCAGAACTTGCCGAGGCCCTTCTGGTGGCTGGAGATCATGCCGCCCTGCAGCGGCCGGACCTTGCCGCACACCGCGCACACGCCCTCGTCGGCCTCGGTGGGGCGGCGGCTCGACGCCTGCGCCACCGGCACCGTCTCCTCGGGATCGGCGACGAGCGGCGGGATCGAGGTCGCGGGCGTCGCGGGCGACGGCGTCGTCGCGGTCGACGGCAGCTTCACCGTCGCCGCCGCCTCGCGCCGCGCCTTGGCGCGCTCGTCCTGCGCGTGTCGCTCCTCGCGCTGGCGCCGCATGTCGTCGATCTTGCCCATGCGGCGAGTGGAGCGCGGATCGGCGCGGCCGTGAAGCCGCAAACGATCACTGCCGCAGCGTCGGTTCGCGATCCCAGAGGCGGCCGTTGCGCGCCGCGGTGACGAACCCCGCGACCTGCTTGGCGCTGACGTCGACCACGCCAGCGTCGGGCACGATGCCGGCCTGCGCGAGCAGCTGGCTCGCCGCGCCCGCGACGCCGATGACCTTGAGGTGCCCGAACGCGTCGCGGACCCAGTCGATCGCCGCGCCCTCGTCGAGCAGCGCCGCCAGCCCGACCGCGGCCGGGGCCGCGACCACCGCGTCCCACAGGCACGACGCCGCGGCGCGCAGATCGCAGTCGGCCGCGAGCTTCTTGCCGTCGCTGGTGGTGACGCCGCCGACCTTGGGCGCGACGACCACCAGCCGGGCGTGCTCGGCGTCGAGCGCCTGGCGCAGCGCCGCGACCAGCGCGGCGTCGCTGCCGTCGGTGACCAGCACCGCGACAGTGCGGCCGACCAGGGTCGGCTTCGCGGTCGCGATCAGGCTGAGCGCCGGCGACGGCGCGAGATCCTGCGGCGCCCGGGCCGGCGTGATCGGATCGGCCGCGCCGACCATGCCGAGGCGATCGGCGACGCGCGTGCTCAGGTCGGCGTCGACGATCGCGAGGTGGCCGAGCATGCGGCTGCGGATCGCGACGGTCTCGACCTTCGACAGCTCGAACGAGAACGCGCCGACGATGTGGCGCTGCTCGGGCGCGGTCATCGACCGCCAGAACAGCCGGGCCTGGCTGTAGTGATCGGCGAAGCTCTCGGGCCGGACCCGGCCCTTGGCGCCGTCGTCGACGATCGGCGCCGACGCGAAGCCGGCCGTGGTCTCGCGCGGGCCGCGCGGCGCCAGGCTGTTGGGCTCGTACGCGACCCGACCGCGCGGCACCTCCATCCGCATGTGACCGTCGCGCTGGAAGTTCGCCATCGGACACTTCGGGCGGTTGATCGGCAGCTCGTGGAAGTTGGGGCCGCCGAGGCGGCTGAGCTGGGTGTCGAGGTACGAGAACAGCCGGCCCTGCAGCAGCGGATCGTTGGTGAAGTCGATGCCGGGGACGATGTTGGCCGGACAGAACGCGATCTGCTCGGTCTCGGCGAAGAAGTTGTCGGGGTTGCGATCGAGCACCATCTTGCCGATCGGCTCGCGCGGGATGATCTCCTCGGGGATGATCTTGGTCGGATCGAGCATGTCGAAGTCGAGGCCGTCGGCGGTCGCCTGATCGAACGCCTGGATCGACAGCTCCCACTCCGGGAACACGCCGAGCTCGATCGCGGTCCACAGATCGCGGCGGTGGAAGTCGTGATCGGCGCCGGCGATCTTGCACGCCTCGTCCCAGGTCGTCGACGCCGCGCCGATCGCCGGCCGCCAGTGGAACTTCACGAACGTCGACTTGCCCTGGGCGTCGAGCAAGCGGAACGTGTGGACGCCGAAGCCGTCCATCGTCCGCAGGGTCCGCGGGATCGTCCGATCGGACATCGCCCACATGACCATGTGCATGGCCTCGGGCATGAGCGAGATGAAGTCCCAGAAGGTGTCGTGGGCCGAGCCAGCCTGGGGGAAGCCGCGGTCGGGCTCCATCTTCACCGCGTGGACCAGATCGGGGAACTTCATCGCGTCCTGGATGAAGAACACCGGGATGTTGTTGCCGACGAGATCCCAGTTGCCGTCCTGGGTGTAGAACTTGACGGCGAACCCGCGAACGTCGCGCGCGGTGTCCACCGAGCCTCGCTCGCCGACGACGGTCGAGAAGCGTACGAATACCGGCGTGACCTTTCCCGCTTCCTTGAATGGTGCCGCACGCGTGTGCTCCGTGAGCGCAGTATGGCACTCGAAGAATCCGTGCGCGCCGGAGCCGCGTGCGTGCACGATGCGCTCGGGAATCCGCTCGTGATCGAAGTGCGTGATCTTCTCGCGGAGGATGAAATCCTCGAGCAGCGTTGGCCCGCGCAGTCCTGCCTTGAGCGAATTCTGGTTGTCGGCGACGGCGACGCCCTGATTCGTTGTGAGCATCCGACCGGTATTGTCAACACGAAACCGGTCGAGCGACGCGGAGGTCAGTGGATTCATGCCCTCAGTCGCGTGGCCAGTGCCGGTCTTGTCGGAGGGGTTCGCTTCCGTGACGGTGCTCGAGCCCACCATGGGCGACGGCGGATCCACCGTGA
>JAYTAJ010000294.1:0-10290 GCA_043737575.1 Myxococcales bacterium
TGGCCGAGCTTCGAGCCGGTCGTCGGCAGGGTGTCGAGGTAGCGCGCCGACGCCAGCTTCGCGGTCTTCAGCGCGTGCTCGGCCGAGGTGCCACCGATCACGACCGCGAGGTGGTACGGCGGGCACGCCGCGGTGCCGAGGCCGCGCAGCTTCTGCTCGACGAACGCCAGCAGGCTCTTCGGGTTCAGCAGCGCCTTGGTCTCCTGGTACAGGTAGCTCTTGTTGGCGGAGCCGCCGCCCTTCGCCATGAACAGGAAGTGGTACTCGTCGCCGTCGTCGGCGTAGAGCTCGATCTGCGCCGGCAGGTTGGTGCCGGTGTTGACCTCCTTGTACATGTCGAGCGGCGCCAGCTGCGAGTAGCGCAGGTTCGACGTCTGGTAGGTGTCGAAGATGCCGCGCGCGATCGCCTCCTCGTCGCCGCCGTCGGTGAGCACCAGGTGGCCGCGCTTGCCCATCACGATCGCGGTGCCGGTGTCCTGGCACATCGGCAGGATGCCGCCGGCCGCGATGTTGGCGTTCTTCAGTAGATCGAGCGCGACGAAGTGATCGTTGGGCGACGCCTCGGCGTCGTCGAGGATCTTGCGCAGCAGCTCGAGGTGCCCGGGCCGCAACAGGTGGGCGATGTCGCGCATCGCCTCGCGGGTGAGCAGGGTCAGCGCCTCGGGCGCGACCTCGAGGAAGCTGCGGCCGGCCGCGGTGACCGTGCCGACGTGATCGGCGGTGATCCGTCGGTACGGCGTGTCGTCGTCGCCCAGCGGCAAGATCTCGGAATAGTCGAAGTCGGCCATGCGGTTCGCGAGGCTAGCCTGGGGCTTTGGCGCGCGCTATCGTCGCGGCCAGGAGGACAGCGATGATGGATCGCAGGGTCTTGGTGATCGTCGGAGTGAGCGCGGCGCTGGCAGCCGGATGTCCGAAGAACGTGCCGCAGGAGCTGCGCACGGGCGAGGACGGCAAGGTCAAGGGCGCGCGCGCGATGAAGCTCGAGAACAACGAGGCCCGGGCTCGGGGCATCGTCACCTATCCCGGCGGCGACCGCGTCGACTGGAAGGTGATCGAGCTGCCGAAGGAGCAGCGCGGCGCGATGCGCCTGAAGCTCAAGTGGACGCCGCCGCGCCCCGGCCTCGATCTGTCGTTCGACGTCTACGACGAGTACGGCAACGTCGTCGCGTCGGCCAAGCCGAACAAGCGCAAGCAGTCGCGCAAGACCACCAAGACCGCCGCGATCGCGAACGCGACGGGCAAGCTGTTCGTCCAGATCTACGCGTCGGAGCGCGGCGACGCTGGCCAGTACGCGCTGACCGCGGCGTTCGATCCGGAGCCCGATCCGGGCCCCGACTCGTGGCTCGAGCACCAGGTCCCCGATCCGCCGAAGCTGCCCGCGGTGCCCGAGAACGTGAAGCGGTGTGACCCGCTCAACTTCGATCGCAGCAACCCCGACTGCATCGACGATTGCCCGTTCGTCCACGACGCGAAGTGGCCGGGCTGCAAGGACGTGTGTCCCGATCTCGCGAAGCCCGATCCGACCCACGCGGCGTGCGTGCGTGACGCCGCGTGTCCGTCGCCGCCCGACAAGCGCTTCGCGAAGTGCATGTTCGCCGCGTGCGACCGCCGCAAGTTCGACGCGACCAACCCGAACTGCGAAGGCCTGACGCCGCAGGCCGACGATCGCTTCGGGCAGATCACCGATCTGCAGCCGACCTCGCTCGGCGTCCAGCTGACGATCAACCTCGGCACCATCGACGGCATCGCCGACGGCTGGAAGGGCGTGTTGCTCGACGCCAACGATCGTCCGATCCGCGGCACCGACTTCGTGATCCGCAAGGTCGGCAAGAACGCGTCGGTGGTCGAGCTCCGGCTCGACCCCGCCAAGGTGCCGGCGACCGCGACCGTGAAGATGGTGCAGCCGTAGCGGCGGCTACGCGAACGCGCGCTTCAGCCGCGCGACCGCCTCCTCGACGTTCGCGCGCGAGTTGAACGCCGACAGCCGGAAGTAGCCCTCGCCGCCAGGCCCGAACCCGGAGCCGGGCGTGCCGACCAGGTGGGCGTCGTGGAGCAGGCGATCGAAGAAGTCCCACGACCGCGCGCCACCCGGCGTCGCCAGCCAGATGTACGGCGCGTGCTGGCCGCCGAACACGGTGAAGCCCGCGGCGGTGAGGCCGTCGCGCAGGAGCCGCGCGTTCTCCATGTAGAAGGCGACCTGGCCCAGCGTCTGGGCCATGCCGTCGGGGCTGTACGACGCCGCGGCGCCGCGCTGCACCACGTACGACGCGCCGTTGAACTTGGTCGAGTGGCGGCGGCTCCACATCGCGTTGAGCGACACCCGCTCGCCGTCGGCGCCGACGCCGCGCAGCTGCTTTGGCACCACCATGAACGCGCAGCGCACGCCGGTGAAGCCGGCCCGCTTCGAGAAGCTGCGCAGCTCGATCGCGCACTCGCGGGCGCCGTCGATCTCGTAGATCGAGTGCGGCAACGCCGGATCCTGGAGGTACGCCTCGTACGCGGCGTCGAAGATGATCAGCGTGTCGTGGGCCCGCGCCCACGCGACCCACGCGGTCAGATCGTCGCGCGTCATCACCGCGCCGGTCGGGTTGTTCGGCGAGCACAGGTACACGACGTCGATGCCACCGGTCTTGGGCGGCTCCGGCACGAAGCCGGTCGCCGCCGTCGACGGCAGGTACACCAGGCCGGGGTAGCGACCGTCGGGACCCGGCGCCCCGGTGCGGCCCGCCATCACGTTCGAGTCGACGTAGACCGGATACACCGGGTCGGCGATCGCGATCACCGCGTCGGCGGCGAACAGCTCCTGCAGGTTGCCGCTGTCGCACTTCGAGCCGTCGGACACGAAGATCTCGTCGGCGCCGAGCTCGACGCCGCGGCTGGCGTAGTCGTGGGTGCGGATCGCGTCGACCAGGAAGTCGTAGCCCTGCTCGGGGCCGTAGCCGCGGAAGGTCGCGCGCACGCCCATCTCGTCGACCGCGGCGTGCATCGCGGCGACGATGGCGGGCGCCAGCGGCTCGGTGACATCGCCGATGCCGAGCCGGATCACCTGCGCGTCGGGATGCGCGGCGGTGAACGCGCGCACGCGCCGGCCGATCTCGGGGAACAGGTAGCCGGCCGGCAGCTTCTGGAAGTTCGGGTTGGCTCGCATCGGGGCGGACCATACCGAAAAGCCAAGCGGCCGGAGTGACCCGGCCGCTACGCGATCAGTAACCAGGGATGTTCGAGTGGCGCGTCTTGGAGGGGAGGCTCGTCGGGGGCATGACCCCGACGAGGGGAGGGCTGGCGACAGCCCTCCCTAAAACCAGTTGAACCCGACGCCGATCGAGCCGGACGACACGTCCTGGCCGTCCTTGTACGAGCCGACGATCATGCGGGCCTGCAGATCGATCGAGAACGTGCGCGCGCTGAGCAGCTCGTAGCCGACCGCGCCCATCGCGGCGCCGCCCTCGGCCAGCTCCTCGCTCTCGCTGCTGTTGTTGAAGTCGTCCTCGTAGCTGTAGCCGAGGCTGGCAGCGCCGATGCCGCCCTTGATCCACAGCTGCGGGGTCAGCCAGTACTGCGCCGCGATCATCGCGGTCGCCTGCACCAGGCTGGTCGCGCCGAAGGTGTTCTCCTGCACCGTCTGCGCGTTGCCCTGGACCTCGAGCATGAGCCCGAGCCGCGGGTTCAGCATGCCGCCGATGTGGAAGTCGAACTCGCCCGCGACCGGATCGTAGTCGCAGTTCACGCAGCTCACCTCTTCGTCGCCGACCTTCATGCCGCCGAGCCCGACCGAGAAGCCGAGCATCATGCGGCCCTCGCGATCGTGGTAGCCACCCGCGGCGGGAGCCGGCTGGGCGTGGGGCGTGTAGCCGCGCTGACGCTGCGGGGCGCTGGGCTGGGCCGAGGCAACAGCGGGGGCGAGGACGAGGGCGGCAAAGATAAGGTGGCTTGGCTTCATGGGACCCCTGGGGAGCGACCGTTGGCTGATGATCGTACGGTCGTGCGTGGACAATGTGCAAGCATCAGCCCAGATCGGCGAACGATCGCGCGGCGCTACAAGATGTCGAAATTCCAACGCTCTCGTTGGTCGTGGCGGTGGTCGGGCCAGCCGGGTGTGAACAGCTGTTGCGGGTCGGCGCGGCGCCCGTGCAACAAGGCGAGCGCCAGCGCTCACTCGAGGGACGCGCGCAGGAACCACGCGTGCTTCTCGAACTCCGTGACGATGCCCGTGAACAGGTCGACGGTGTCGGTGTCCGCGAGCTTCTCGGCGGCGCTGCGCGACTCGCGGGTGGCCACGAGGTACGCCTCGATGCGCTCGGCCAGGAGCTTCACGTGATCGAGATCGCGGTGGTGTCCTGTGGGTACTCGGGCAGCCGCGACGTCGTCGCGACGTGGCGCGCGGTGCCGTAGGCCTTGCCGCCGAGCGTGACCGCGCGCTCGGCGATCGAGTCGTTGTGCAGCGCCAGGCTGGTCGCGAAGGTGTCGAACAGCGGATGCAGCGCGGCGAACTGCGGCCCCTTGATGTTCCAGTGCGCGACCTTGATCTGGCTGTGCAGATCGAGGCCGTCGGCGAGGCGGGCGTTGAGCGTGGCGATCAGATCGGTGCGCGCTGCTTCGGGCAGGTGGCTCGGGCTCTTGTACATGGCGTCTTTCTACTACCTACAACAGCGGAAGCCGACGTTGGGAAAGAAGAACGTGTCGTTCGCCGACGTGAAGCCGAGGTTGCAGGTGATGCCCGAGCCCTCGTTGTTGGCCGCGCCGCCGCGGATCGGGTTGACGTTCGGAAGTCGCGCCAGCGTCCACTCCTTGGCGTTGCCCGACAGATCGTGGATGCGATCGGTCGCCGACCAGTTGGCGTAGCAGCTGGGGCGGCTGCCGCCGACGAGGAGATCGTCCTGATCGCCGGCCAGCCCGGGGTTGGTGTCGAGATCGTCCTCGTTGCAGACGCCGGGCTGGTAGGTCAGCGGCGTGGTCGCGTACGACCAGCTCCCGCCGGGCAGTCGGGTCGTCGTCGGCGCGGTGGTCGAGCGCGACACCACGACCGCGTCGATCTTCACGCCGTCCTTCGCCATCCACACGCTGACGGTGCGATTGCCGAGATCGGCGGCGGCGATCGTGATCGCCGCGCTGCGCTCCCACACCCAGGTCGTGTTGGCGGCGGCGTCGAGCGTGTGGGTCGGGGCGCCGGGCGCGACCGCGGTGCCGAACCCGACGTGGACCGCGTCGTCGTTGTTGTTGGCGCCGTACAGCCGGACCCAGATGTAGTGCGTGCCGGTCGTCGTGAGGGTGACGCGGTAGTCGGCGCGCGGCGCCGTGGTCGCGGCGTTGGCGAGCGTCGACGTCCCGCCGGTGTTCGGCGACGATCGCAGCGCCGAGATCCCGGAGTAGCCGACCGGCGCGGTGTCGGGCACCCAGGCCCGCAGCGGGCTGCCCGCGGTGGTGAGCGTCAGATAGTCCTCGGCCTCGAAGAACACCTCGCCCGTGCCGGCCGCGGGCTCGGCGATCGGATACGCGACCTTCGGCACGACCGAGCACGCGCGGTGCCAGTCCTGCTCGGTGCAGAGGTCGGCGCCGATCGCCACGCACGCGGTGCGGGCCTGGCCGTAGGTCACGCTGGTCCACGGCAGCACGCCGCCGCGCGAGCACACGCGCGTCGTCACCGAGCCGGCCGCGGTCGCGGTGGCGTCGGGATGCGACGCCTCCCACTTCATCACCTGCCGGCCGCCGCCGATCGACACCCAGTCCTGCACCGGGTTGTTGTCGACGACGCCATCGCAGTCGTTGTCGAGGTTGTCGCACAGCTCGGCCGTCCCGACCGGCTGACCCGGCATCGTGATGGTGCAGGTCACCGGGCCCATCGGATCGGCGGCGTCGCACGCGAACACGCCGCGGCTCTGGCACACGCCGTCCTCGCTGTCGGCGCACGCGGTGCCCTTGAGGGGGTGGCTCTCGTCGACGCGGCCGTCGCAGTCGTTGTCGAGGTTGTCGCACGCGGTCTCGGGCACGATGTCGCCATTGCCGTCGACTGACACCGTCGGGCCGTAGTTGCAGTCGAAGCCGCCGACCTCGCAGGCCGCGACCGTGCCGGCGCAGGCGCCGTCGGGATCACACAGGTTGGCCGGCGGCGCGAGGTTCTCGTCGAAGCGATTGTCGCAGTCCTCGTCGAGCTGGTTGCACGCCTCCTGGCTGCCCTGGAACTGACACGCATACTCGCAGCCATCGCCGGCCATGCCGTTGGCGTTCCAGTGGTTCGGCTCGCAGCCGGCGATGGTGCAGTCGCCGCCAGCGCAGCCCTCGACCGCGAACGGCAGCACACAGACGTCGTTGCACGCGCCGCAGTTGCGCGGATCGGTCGCGAGGTTGAAGCCGTTGGTCGAGCTGCCGTCGCAGTCCTGATCGAGCGCGTCGCACAGCTCGAGGGTCGGGCCGACGCCGCCGAGGCAGGTCGGGACGCCGCCGACGCAGGTCAGGGTGCCGAGCTCACACTCGCCGGTCGCGGTGGCGCCGCAGGTCCCGAGCGAGCCGAGGCCCTCGTCGAACGCGCCGTCGCAGTCGTTGTCGTGACCGTCGCAGGTCTCCATCACCGCGCCCGGCATGCCGAGGTCGCCGACGCAGTCGATCGCGCCGCCGACGCAGGTCGTGATGCCGGCGACGCAGTCGCCGAGATCGCTGCCGCACGGCACGCCGCCGCCGGGGTTGCCCTCGTCGGCCGCGCCGTTGCAGTTGTCGTCGAGCTGGTTGCAGGTCTCGGCGACGCCGCCGACGCCGGTGCAGCGCAGCGGGCCGGTGCCGGTGCACTCGTAGACGCCGGTCGTGCACTCGCCGACGTCGGTGCCGCACGCGGCGCCGACCTGGGCGACCTCCTCGTCGACCCGCTGGTCGCAGTCGTCGTCGACGCCGTTGCAGGTCTCGGTGCCGCTGGGGAAGCAGGCGTCGGGCAACGCGTCGTCGGGGCCCTGGCCATCGTTGCCGTCGCCGCCGAGGGCGTCGCCGTCGCCGCCGTCGCTGGCGCAGTTGACGCAGTACTCGTTGACGTCGCAGCTGGTCACCGCGGCGGCGAGCAGCGTCGCGACCGCCAGGCCGATCCGGCGCGCGATCACGACCGGGCTCCGCGCTGGCTGCGCCGCCGCCGCAGCGTCGCCGCGATCACCAGCGCCAGCGCCGCGCCGCCGAGCCCGCCGCCGGGTCCCGACTGACAGCCACCGCCGCCACCCGTGGTGATCAGATCCTGGTCATTGGGCCCGGCGTCGATCGGCGGTGGCGGCGTCGCGCAGGTGCCGTCGCGACAGACCTCGTTCGGACCCGGGCAGATCACGCCGAGACAGGGATCCTGCTCGCACAGGCCATTCTGCGAGTTGCAGGCCTGACCGGCCGAGCAGACGATGCCGATGCACGGATCGTGGACGCACTCGCCGGTCGCCTCGTTGCACACGAAGGACTCGTTGGTGCAGGGCGCGCCACACGGATCGACGACGCACGCGCCGAGCTCACAGCGCTGGCCGATCGGACACGGCACGTCGGTGCACGAGCCGTGGCAGGTCCCGGCCTGACAGTACTCGCCGCTGGGGCAGGTCACGCCAGCGCACGGATCGGCGACGCAGGTGCCGTTCACGCACTCCTCGGTCGCGGTGCAGCGATCGGGGAACGTGAGGCAGTTGTCGGGCCGACACTCGCCGATCGATCCGACGCACACCGAGCCGGCAGCGCACGGCGGCACCTGATCGCACGCGCGCACGCAGGTGCCGTCGTCCTGATCGCACACCGTCTTGTCGCCGTTGGGCAGCGGCGGACAGATGACGTCGAAGCAGACGTCGACCAGGCAGACGTCGTCGACGCAGATCCGGCCTTCCGGACACGGGAACTCACCCGAGGCGCACGGCTCGGCGCACTGGCAGTGGGTGCAGGTCGCGCCCGCGCCGCACAGCGTGCCCTCGTCGATCTCGGTGTCGCAGTCGTTGTCGGCGCAGTCGCACGCCTCGGGCATCGACGGCTCGCCGCCCTGACACACGAAGGTGCCGCCGACGCAGCGCAGGACTCCCGGCATGCACAGCGGCTCGCCGCCCGGGCCGATCGTGCACGGGCCCATGTCGGCGACGCCCTCGTCGATCAGCGTGTCGCAGTCGTCGTCGAAGTCGTTGCAGATCTCGACGCTGCCGCTGGTCGAGCCCTCGCAGGTGATGACGCCGTTGGTGCACACGGTCTGGCCGACGCCGCAGGTGCTCGAGCAGTCGGCGCCGCCGGTGTCCTCGTCGACGATGACGTCGCAGTCGTTGTCGATCGTGTCGCACGACTCGGTGGTGGGGCCGACCTCGCCGAAACACACGCCCCACATGCCGGTGCCACCGGGCGGGCACACCTGGGTCCCGGGGTGACACGGCCCGGTGCTGGGATTGCCGCCCGGCAGGTCCGAGCACGGACGCGACAGGCCGTCGATGATGCCGTCGCAGTCGTTGTCGAGGCCGTCGCACAGCTCGGTCGGCGCCGGGCCGACCGCGTTGCAGCCCATCCACATGCCGGCGGCGCAGGACTCGGTGCCATGGACGCACTCGCCGACGTCGGTGCCGCAGTCGCGCACCAGGCCCTCGTCGATCGCGAGGTCGCAGTCGTCGTCCAGGTTGTTGCACAGCTCGATGCCGCTGCAGGTGCAGGTCAGGTTCTCGTCGACGCGGTTGTCGCAGTCGTCGTCGAGGTTGTTGCAGGTCTCGGCGATCGGCGCGCCGCCCGGCGTGGTGATGGTGCAGACCGTGCCGCTGCCGACGCCGTTGCAGACGTAGGCGCCGGTGCCGCGGCAACGCCCGAACATGCCGTCGTCGCAAGCGTCGCCGAGGTCGGGGAAGTCCTCGTCGACCAGGACGTCGCAGTCGTCGTCCGCGTTGTTGCACAGCTCGAACTTCACCGCCTCGGCCAGGATCTGCGAGATCGCGACCTGCAACTCCTCCTCGTTGGCGGCGTACAGTCCCTCGTTGCCGGGGCCGTTCATCGCGCCGCCAGCGTGGGCGACCGCCTCGATCGCCGCGTTGCCCGGCGTCACGCCGAACCCGATCGGCTTGGTCTCGATGCGGTAGGTCTGACCGTCGACGACGGTGGTGAGCAGCGACGCGGCGGCGGCGTTGGCGTCGGCGTTGGTGACGCACGACTCCTCGCCGTCGGTGAGCGAGATGACGATGTAGGGCCGACACTGGCGGCCGCTGGGCAGGAACACGTCGTTCAGCGGATCGTTGCGGATCGGATCGAAGCCGGGCGCCGCCATCGGCCACAGCGTGCCGCCGGTGGTGAGCTGCAGCCCTTGCCAGTAGCGCTTGGCGCCGCGCAGCGAGCCGGCGATCGGCGTGCCCGACGCGGTGAACAGCTCGGGGTTGTCGACGATCGCGAGGCTGCTGCAGGTGCCGGCGGTGAAGTCGGTCCAGCGCACCAGATCGCTGTTGTTGCCGTCGACGATCCCGACCACCACCTCGAGGCCGGTGTCCTGGGTCGCGACCGCCGGGCAGCTCGAGCTCATCGTGCAGCCGTTGGCCGGCGTGGTGTCGGTGGTGGTCTGGCGGAAGCGAGCGAGCCCGAGGGTCATGTCGCCGAAGCTCGAGCCGATGCGGTTGATGGCGCACTTCGCGTGATCGATGCGGTTGTCGATGGCGCCGACGCAGCTCGGCGGACCGAAGCCGGTCGCGGTCAACATCGACCCCGAGGTGTCGACGACCAAGAACACGTACGGCTTGAGGGGCTCACCGGCGCGCGCGGGCGTCGCGATCGCAGCGAGCACGAACAGCGTGGCGGCCCCTCGCCACGCAAGATATCGGCGCATAGACGATCATGGTATCGCTTCGCGTGCGCGCGGCGGGAATTCTCCGCGACGGCGGGGCTGCGAACGCTGCCGTCACCTGGCCGGGGTGGCCGGTCAGCCGGCCCGGCCCGCGAGCACCGCGCGGCCGACCACCTTCAGCGCCAGCACCGGCCGGACGCCCTCGAAGATCGGCAGCACCAGCGCGTCGATGACGTAGCGGCTGATCGGATACTCCTCGGCGTAGCCCCAGCCGCCGTGGAGGACCTGGCCGAGCTGGGTGATCTCGACCGCGGCGTCGCACGCGAACAGCTTGGCCTGGGCGGCGAGCGGCGCGGCGGCGCGCTCGTCGGCGTCCATCGCCAGCGCCGCCTCGTAGGTGATCGCGCGGGCTGCGGCGAGGCGACACGCCATGCGGCCGAGCTGGTGCTGGGTCAGCCCGTACTCGATGATCGGCTGACCGAACTGGCTGCGCGCGGCGACGTACTCGGCGGTGCGCTCGAGCGCGGCCTGGGCCACCCCGCAGGCGCGGC
>JAYTAJ010000295.1:0-1903 GCA_043737575.1 Myxococcales bacterium
GAGGTCATCTACCAGATCATGGTCGATCGCTTCAGCAACGGCGATCCCAACAATGACTACAACGTCGCGCCCAGCGTGCCCGCGCGCTACCACGGCGGCGATTGGCAAGGGATCATCGACAAGCTCGACTACCTGGAAGAGCTCGGCGTGACTGCGCTGTGGATCTCGCCGGTCGTGAAGAACACTGAGGAGGACGCCGGGTTCGCCAGCTACCACGGCTACTGGACGCAGGACTTCTTGCGGCCCAATCCCCACTTCGGCGATCTCTACAAGCTGCGCGAGATGGTCGACGCCGCCCACGCCCGCGGCATGCTGGTCATTCTCGATGTGGTGACGAACCACATTGGCCAGCTGTTCTATTACGACATCAACGGCAATGGCCAGCCCGATGACAGCCTGTCGGGTGGTGGCTATTCGCACTCGTGCCTGCAGATCTGCGACAACCCCGGTCGGGCCGGCGAGTGCTCGGTCGACGAGCAGCAGTACTGCGACGAGGGCCGCAACTACTTCGAGCGCATCATCGAGTGGGATCCCGAGTTCGATCCCCGCGGCGTCCAGGGCTGGTCGTCACTCGGCTTCTCCGGCCCGGCCAAGGTCCGCTTCACCGACTGGCCCGAATCCAACCGCGTGCCGCCGCCGCGGCCGCCCGAGTGGCTGAAGTGGCCGGCCGACAAGTCGTGGTTCGACGATCCGTCCTGGTATCACCGCATGGGCCGCGTCTACGTGTGGTGGCACGAGAGCAGCTACTCGCGGGAGTTCGTGCGGCTGCAGGAGACCGTCGGTGACTTCCCGGGTGGCCTGAAGGATCTCGACACCGACAACCCCGACGTCACCGACGCGCTGTCGACCGTGTTCGAGTACTGGATCGAGGCCGCCGACTTCGACGGCTTCCGCATCGACACGATCAAGCACGTCGATCGGCCCGAGGACTCCCCCAACCTGCGCGGCTTCTGGGGCGTCTTCACCGATCGCATGCGCGCCAAGGCCAAGGCGCTCGGCAAGCAGAACTTCTTCATCTTCGGCGAGGCGTTCGACGGCAATGACCAGCTGATCGCGTCGTACACCCACGGCGGCACCGACGCGCAGGGCCGCTTCGGCCGCTTCGACTCGGTGTTCTACTTCAGCCAGAAGTACCGGGTGATCGACGCGGTGTTCAAGCAGGGTCAGCCGACGCGCAACATCGAGTGCATGTACAACTCGCGCATCGGCCGCAACCCCGGCGACGCCTGGTGCCAGGGCCAGGGCTACCCCGCGGGCCCGACCTTCGGCGCGACCGCTCACGCCGCGTCGGCCGAGGGCGGCATCGGCCTCGCGCCGCAGCAGGTGCCGGTGAACTTCCTCGACAACCATGATCTGCCGCGCTTCCTGTTCGACGCGTCGGCCGAGACGCTGCGGGTGTCGCTCGCGTACCTCTTCACCTGGGACGGCATCCCGTGCCTGTACTACGGCACCGAGCAGGCGTTCGCCGGCGGCGTCGATCCCGCCAACCGCGAGGACCTGTGGGGCGGCAACCCCGATCGCGGCTTCGCGCCGTTCGACACCAGCAACGACGCCTTCACGCTGGTGCGCGATCTGATCGCGGTGCGCAAGGACCACGTCGCGCTGCGCCGCGGCGACGTCCAGATCAAGTGGAGCGTGCAGCAGCCCGGCGCGCGCCGCGACGCCGGCATCTTCGCCTTCGAGCGCGCCGCCGAGGGCGACAAGGTCCTCGTCGTGCTGAACGCGTCGCTGCAAGCCAGCGAGGCGTGCGCCCCCGTCGGCGAGGGCGGCACGTGCATGGTCACGTCGTTCCCGCCCGGCACCGTCCTGCGCGACCTCGCGCCCGGCAGCGACGGCGCGACGTTCACCGTCGGCGCCGGCGGCACCGTCACCGTCGGCGTGCCGCCGCAGTCCGCGCGCATCC
>JAYTAJ010000296.1:0-10287 GCA_043737575.1 Myxococcales bacterium
GTCGCGACCCGGGCGCCGACGCCGTCGACCAGCGCGAGGATCGCGTCGACCGCGGCGCGCGACACCGCGGTGCCGGGCTGGCGGTACGGCGCGAGCACCTCCTCGATCGCGTGGGCGGCGTCGGCGATCTCGCGCTGCTTCACGACCCGGGCCGCGCCCTTGAGCGTGTGGGCCAGGCGCAGGAGCCGCGCGACCGCGTCGCCGCAGCGCGCGGTCTCGAGATCGAGCGCGGCCTGCCCGAGCTGCTCGACCAGCTCGCGCGCCTCGATCCGGAAGTACCGCAGCGGATCGGCCACTAGCCCGCGGCCCTCGGCTCGACCAGCCGCAACAGCTCCTTCGACAGCACCGCGAGCTGCGACGCGGTCTGCAGGGTCTGGCTCGAGCTGGCTTCGCTCTCCTTGGTCGCCTGGGCGACGTTGGCGATGGCGATGTTCACCTGCTCGACCGCGGTCGACTGCTGCTTGGTCGACAGCTCGATCTCGCGGCCGGCCTCGGTGGTCGCGGTGACCAGGCCGCCGATCTCGCCGAGCGCGGCGGCAACATCGCCGAAGTGGCGGGCCCCGGTGTCGACCGCCTTCGAGCCGGTCTCGGTCGCCATCACCGTGGTGTTCACCGCGCTGCGGACGTCGGCGATGAGCATGCGGATCTCCTTGGTCGAGCCGGCGACGCGATCGGCGAGCTTGCGGATCTCGTCGGCGACCACCGCGAACCGCTTGCCGGCGTCGCCCGCGCCCGCGGCCTCGATCGTCGCGTTGATCGCGAGGATGTTGGTCTGCTCGGCCAGCTCCGACACGATCTCGAGCACCGCGCCGATCTGCTGCGACTTGCCGCCCAGCTCGAGCACGTGGCCGACCACCAGATCGACCTGGCGGCGGATGCTGGTGATCGCGTCGTGGGCCTTGGCGACGGTGCCGTCGCCCGACCGAGCCGCCGCGGCGGTCTGGCCTGCGACCTCGGCCACCCGCTGCGCGCTCTCGGCGATCTGCCGCGACGTCGCCATCAGCTCGCTGATCGTCGTCGCGATCTCGGTCATCGCGGTCGCCTGCTCCTTGGCGCCGGTCGCCTGCTGGTTGGCGGCGGCCTGCAGCTCGGCCGACGAGCTCCGGACCTGCCCGACCGCCGAGATGATCTGCCGGCTCAAGGTCCGCGCCAGGGTGAACGCGACCAGCACGCCGAACAGCACCGCGACCACGCCGATCACGATCATCAGGGTGATCGCCGACGACGCGGTGTCGCTCGCCGCGGCGCTGGCATGCTCGAGCAACCGCTCCTCGAACCCGATCAGCTCGTCGACCGCGCGATCGATGGCGGTCCGCTTCGGCAGCGTCTGCTCGTCGAACGCGCGCGCCACCGCGTCGGTCGGCAGGTCGGTGCGCCGCAGCGCGATGACCCGATCGGTGACCGCGAGGTACTCGTCCTTGGCGGCGGCGACCACGTCGAGCAAGCGCTTGCCCTCGGCCGCCTCCACGCCGCCACGCAACTCGGTGAGCAGGCGATCGAGATCGGCCCGCGCGGTCCGGCCGTGCTCGATGAACTGCTCGTCGCGGGTCAGCAGGAAGCCACGGGTCGCGCCGCCGGTCCGCGCGACCGCCTCCTCGAGCCGCTCGGTCTGCAGCAGCAGGTGGGCGTTGTGGAGGATCACCCGATCCTTGCTCGCCACCACCGACTGCAGCGCAACGATCGCGATCACGCCGAGCGCGATCGTGAGCAGCACGGTGATCGCGAACCCGACCCCGAGCTTCTGACCGAACGTCCAGTGTCGAGACATGATCAACCCTCCTGTGCCGGATGTGCAGGCCCGGCCCGCCGCGCGATCGCCGCGAGCACCGATGCGAACGCGACGATAGGGCGCAGCTCGGCGGTCCGCGCCAGCTCGCGCGCGTGCTCGGCGCCGTCACCGCGCGCGATCGCGTCGACCGGGATCCGGAGGTGACCGTCGAGCCCGTCGAAGCCGAAGCCGACCGCGAGCTGGGTCGTGACCACCAGCCAGCGCGGCGGCGCGGTCGCCGCGCACCCGAGCAAGCGCCGCAGGTCGTAGACCGGAACGATCGCGCCGCGAAACCCGGCGACCCCGAGCAGCGCGGGGATCTCGGTCGGCAGTGGCGTCACCGCGCGGTCGGCGAACAGCCCGGCCAGCTCGCCGAGCCGCAGCGCGTAGGGCGCGCCGCCCAGGCGGATCGCGAGGAGGTCGACGGTCGCGACCGCGCCCGGGTGCGGCGGCTCGGCGAACCCGCGATCGAAGCGGGCGCGCAGCTCGGCGGCGCGATCGACCACGGTCACGGCCGCGACCCCGACGCCTGCAGCTCGGCGGCGCACAACGCGACCAGCGCGGCGCGACCGAAACCGCCGCCGAACAGCAGCACCCGCGACGCGTCCTCGCGCTGCAACAGCACCAGCGCCTGGCCCAGCTCGCGGCGCGCCGCCGCGTGATCGTGGCTCCGCCGCGCCAGGAGCCCGAGGTGGAGGCGGGGCATCGCGAAGCCCGGATCGAGGTAGACCGCAACCTGATCGTGATCGGCGGCGCCGCGGTGATCGCCCTCGGCCTCGCGGCACAGCGCCAGCACGTAGTGGGCTCCGGCACAGAGCTCGTCGATCGCGAGCAGCCGACCGCACGCCGCCGCCGCCTCGGCGATCCGGCCGCGGTGGGTGAGGAGCACCGCCTCGAGGATCAGTGCGTCGGGATCGCCGGCCAGCTCGGGCGGCAGGCGGTGGACCTCGTCGAGCGCGTCGGCGAAGCGCTCGGTGCGCAGGAGCTCGAAGGCGCCGTCGAGATCCGGCTTGCGGCGCGGCCGCGGCGGCGCGGCGGCGGCGGCGGCGACCGGTCGCGTCAGCGACTCGATCTTGTCGGATGCGGTGCGGATCGCGTCGATCCACGACGTCGAGTCCTCGACCCGCGCGGGCATCGATGGCGCGACGGCGCCCGCCGCTTCGACCGGCGCGGCGCCGCCCTTGCGCTGATAGTAGAAGGTGCCGTGGGTGTGGCAGAGGTGGAACTCGTGGGACAGCCCGCGCAAGGTCTCGGCGTGGCCGAGGAACAGGTAGCCGCCCGGCACCAGCGCGCGGGCGATGCGGCCGACCACCGCCCGGGCGTGCTCGGGCGTGAAGTACATGAGGACGTTGCGGCAGAACACGACGTCGTAGGTCGCGGGCGCCCACAGCTCGGCGTCGTCGTGAGTCAGGTTGCGCTGGAAGAAGTCGACCGCGCCGCGGATCGCGTCGTCGAGCACCAGCTCGCGACCGTCGGTGCGGAACCACCGCCGCTGCTCGGGCGGGGTCTCGCGCATCGACCAGCTGGTGTAGCGCCCGCGCGCCGCGCGCTCGAGCACCGTCGGGTTGACGTCGATCGCGCGGATCGCGATCTGCCACGACGGATCGGGCACCACGCCGCGCGCGACGATCGCCAGCGAGTACGGCTCCTCGCCGGTCGCGCAGCCGGCCGACAGCAGGCGCAGCACCCGGGCGGCGCCCTGGGCGCGGATCCGCTCGGGCAGCGCGACCTGCGCGAGGGCGTGGAACTGATCGAGGTTGCGGAAGAAGTACGTCTCGGGGACCGTCAGCTCCTGCGCCAGAACGGTCAGCTCGTCGCCCGGCAGCTGCTCGAGGCGCGCGAGGTAGGCGTCGGCCGCGAGCCCGGTCGCCTCGACGCGGCGGCGCAGCAGCTCGCCGAGGTAGCCGAGCTTGCTCTCGTCCAGCGCCAGGCCGAGGCCGCGCGCGATCGCCTGGCGAAAGCGCTCGCTGTCCATCAGCCCGCCCCCAGCGCGTCGAGGACGGCGCCGGGCACGAGCCGCGCGCCGCGCAGCACGAACAACAGCTCGGCGTCGAGCGCGCCGATCGCGTCGACCACGGCGCCGCCGGCGTCGCGCAAGAGCGGCGGCAGCTCGCGCACCGCGGCGGCGGTCACGGTGCGGACGCCGATCACCGCGTCGACCGCGAGCGCGACCTCGCGCCCGCCGGTCCGGATCGTCACGAATCGGGTAGTCGGACCTCCCGCATCGCCGAGCAGCCGCGCCAGGTCGATCACCGCCAGTGGCCGGCCGCGGATGATGGCGAGACCGAGCACGAACCCGGGCGCGCCAGGCGCTGGCTCGATCGGCAGCGGCCGCATCGTCTCGACCACATCGTCGAGGGGAATCGCACAGACACCGCGCCGGATCCGACACAGCAACGCCGGTCCCGCACCGGGTTCCGTCACGACCGGCCCCCGCACATACGACGATGCTAGTTCACGCCCCTACCAACACCAAGAACGGAGCACCCGCTTTCCCAGATTCCCGTGAAAGTCACCTTCCGCGGGTGACGACCGATCAGCGCGTCACAGCGCCTTCTGCATCTGGATGAAGTGACACGGCTGCTTCGCCGGGCGGTGATCGTACGGCGCGGTGCCGACGTCGCGGTAGCCCTGGCTGCGGTACCACGGGCCGAGCTCCTGGCGGAGGTTGACGATCTGGAGCTGCACCGACACGCAGCCGAGCGCGGTGCACAGCGCCTCGGCGACCGCGACCAGCCGCCGGCCGAGCCCGTGGCCCTGCCACTCGGGCGCGACCGACAGCAGGCTGATCGCGCCGCTGCGGCCGTCGTCGTCGATGCGCACGTGGATCGCCGCCGCGATGTCCTTGGGCGCACCGAGCAGGTGGGGCGTCGAGGCGTCGAGCACCAAGAAGTGGCCGCGCTCGGCCAGCGCGCCGAGCTCGGCGCCGTCGATGCGCTCGCCGTCGACGAAGAACCGCTCGACCGCGTAGGCGGCGTTGATCAGGCGGCGCAGCGCGGCCAGGTCGACCGGCTGAGCCCGGCGCACGCTCGGCGACAGCGCGCGGCCGTGAGCCGGTGCGCGGCGCGGCGCGAAGCGCGCGCTGCCCTGCCACGCGTGATCGATCGGAGCCGGAGCGGCGAACGTGTGCGCAAGGTCGACCATTGCGCGGTGGTTATCACGGCGGTCCGACACTGACCGAGCGATCGGTCTCACGGACAGGTCGGTACGCCCGCGCGCACCGACGTGGGCGTGCCGACGCCGGGCGCCCCGAGCCAGGCGTCCATCGTCGCGTCGCCGCGCAGGTGGCGGTCGAGCCACGCGGTGGTGACGCGCTTCGTGATCGCATGGACGGTCGTCTCGGGGGTCGCGCCATTGCTGCACGCCAAGCACGCCAGGCCACAGCTCGCGCGATCGCCGATCCAGTCGGTATGATCGGCCATCGCGATCGTGACCTCGACGGCCGCGCTGGCCTGGCACGCGGCGCGATAGAACTGCTGGTAGTTGTCGGCGGCGGGTGCGCACGACATCCCGCCGAGGCCGCCGGTGGCATCGGTGAGCTCGCCGACGAGCGCGATCGGCACCCGCAGGTTGGCCATCAGCTCCGGCGTCACCGACATCGACCCGTCGTTGCCGAACGGCGGCAGCGCGTCGACCGGATCCCAGCCGATCACCGCACGGACGCGGGCGTCGAGGATCGCGGCGTTGACGCTGACCTTGCCGCCGAGAGAGTGCCCGGCGACCGCGACGCGCGTCGGGTCGAGGCGCGGCGCCAGGCCGCTCGCCGCCCCGAGCGCCCAGTCGATCACCTTGCCGACCTCGGCCGCCTTGGCCTGGTGGTTGCCGCTGGCACCGTAGTCGCGCGCGATCGCGACGTAGCCCCAGGTCGCGAGGTGATCGCAGTAGAGACGATACTGACCGCGCGCGAGCTGGAAGCCGGGCGAGATCACGACCAGCGGGAACGGCCCGGGCGCGGCGGTGGTCCCGTCGATGCTCGGCGCGCACACCGTCGCGGCGATCGACGCGGTCGGGCTGATCGGCACCCGGACCTCGGCGGTGACCAGGCTGCGGTAGCGACCCGGCAGCGCGGGATCGACGGCGGGCGCAGCGTCGCGGTCGGCCCCGGCGTCGATCGCGCTGGGGGCGTCGACGGCGGTCGTCCCGGCGTCGATCGCGGCGTCGATCACGAGCGTGGGATCGTCGCCGCCGCTGCAGGCAGCGCAGGCGACGACGGCGATGAGCAAGCAGCGCAGCTGACGAGTCATGGAGTGCTCCTGAGCAAACACGGTCGCGATGCTACGCGACCGCCGCGGTCGGCGCACCGCTATCGTCCGCGGCGTCGACGGTGACGGTGCGGCGTCGGGTCGCGAGCGCGGCGGCGCGCCAGTCGTCGCGCCACAGCCGCCGCCACAGGATCACCGCGCCGACGAAGATCTCGAGCGTGAGCCCGAGCCAGCCGCCGGCCGCGCCCCAGCCGAGGCCGAGGCCGAACAGCCACGCCAGCGGCGGCGTGACGATCCACGCGGTCACCACGCCGACGAACGCGGGGTAGACCGCGTCGCCGACGCCGCGCAAGACGCCGCGCGCGACGACGTTGACCGCGTCGGCGATCAGGAACAGCGCCGCGATGTGGATCAGCTGGCGGGTGGTCGCGAACACCTGGTCGCCATCGGCCCCGAGGGCCCGCGCGATCGGGCCCGCCGCGACGACGAACCCGACGGTGCAGAGCGCGGCGTAGGCGGCGCCGAGCTGCAGCGCGCGCCGCGCCACCGGCTTCACCAGCTCGAGCCGACCGGCGCCGACCGCCTGCCCGACCAGCACCGACGCCGCCTCGGCCAGCGCGTGGGCTGGCAGGAACGACACGTGGCTGAGCTGCAGGACCAGCTGGTGCGCCGCGCCCTCGATCGGTCCCATCTGCGCGACGACCACCGACAGCGCCATGAACGCGCCGACCTCGAGCACGAACTGCACGCCGGTCGGCGCGCCCTGGGCCCACAGTGCGCGCGCGTACGCCGGCCGCCACGCGACCTTGCGCAGCCGCGGCCACATCGGCACCGCGAGCATCGCCAGCTCGACCGCGGTGCCGACGACCGACGCGAGCGCCGCGCCGGTGACGCCGAGGTGCAGCACCAGGATCAGCAGCACGTCGAGCCCGGCGTTCACCAGGTTGCCGACGATCGTCGCGCGCATCGGGCCGCGCGAGTCGCCCTCGGCCCAGCGGGTCTCGCGCATCGCGACCGCGCACAGCACCATCGGCGCCGCGAGCGCGCGGATGCGCAGGTAGGTCGCCGCGTGCAGGCCCTGCTCGGGATCCTTCGCGAGCAGCGCGAGCAGCGGCGCCGCCGCCTCGGCGAGCACGACGGTGACGACGCCCCAGCCGAGCGCGAACAGGATCGCGACGCCGAGGTAGCGGTCGACGTCCTCGGGCCGCCCGGCGCCGAGCGCCTGGCTGATGAGGGTCTTGGCGCCGCGCAGCGCGCCGATCGCGAAGCACAAGAGGGTGAACGCGGCGACGCCGGCGAGGCCGACGCCGGCGACCTCGGCGGGGCCGACCCGGGCGACGAACGCGACGCCGACCAGGGTCATCGCGGTGTAGCTGAGCGTCGAGACCGCGATCGGCCACGCGCGGTGGGCGAGCTCGCGGCCGGGGGTGGCGGACCAGGGTAAGGAGGTGGGAGAGGAGACCAGGGGTAGAGACGCGGGACCAGTCATGACGACCCTCGACGCAGGCGCAGGGCCCGCGGAGCGAGAACGAGAGGACGAGCGGCGCGATCGACGGATCGCGGGCGCTCACGGGGGCTCGGTGGAGCTGCGACGGACGATCGTGGGAGCGATCGGCCGCGGGGCCAGCCGCGCGTGGACTCGAGGGGGATCGCCGCGGCGATCCCTGCAGCGTGACGACGCTCGGGTCGTCAGTGCAGTCGCGAGTCCGCCATGCAGGTGCCGTCGCAGCACGAGACAATCGGGCGCGGGCAGAGCGCAGCCGGAATGTCGACGAACTGGAGGATGATCTGCATTGGTAGACTCCTGAGCAACTGCTCGACTACTGCCACGCTCACGCGAGGAAGTCAATCGCGACGATGCCGCGGCGATTCCGGCCGCGCCGAAGGCCGCGCGCGATCGAATCATTCCGCGGGCCCGGGCGTTGTAACGGCAGATGTCCGTCCACCGCCTCGCCGCCGCCGTCCTCGCCGTCGCCGCGTGCGGCACCTCCGCCGACGGTGCGCCGACGTCGGCCCCGGCGCCCACCGCCGCCGCCGCGGTGCCGACCGCGGTCGTGACCCTCGCCGACGCGCCGCTGCGCCCGGTCCCCGCGATCGAGGTCGGCCGCGCCGATCACGCCGGCACCGTCGTCGCGGTCGGCATCGCGTCGCGGGTCGGCGATCGCGGCGCCGCCGACGCGACCGGCAAGCACGCGCGGCTCGGCGAGGCGATCGCGCTCCACGCGGTGCTCGAGGTCTCCGAGGCGCGGACGACGACGATCTACGCCGACGTGGCGTCGCTGTGGTGGCGCGGCAAGACCGTCGCGCCGCGGCCCCTCGCCGACGCGCCGCGGGTGACGATCGCGTGGCGCAAGCTCGAGCCGACCACCGCGAACCTGTCGAACACCGCGTCGGGCGACTTCCGCTACGAGCCGATCCCCTACGCCGCGACCGCGATGGCCGCGACCGGCGGCACCCTCGCCGCCGACGTCCGCCCGACCCGCACGCCCGATCACGGCGGCGGCGTCGGCACGATGCGCTACCAGGTCGTCGTCAAGCAGGGCGATCGCGAGCTCGCGAGCCGTGGCCTCGAGGCCCGCCGCGGCCGTGGCGCCGGCGGCCTGGCCGACGACGTCCACCGCATCACGATCCGCCGCGACGACAGCTTCCTCGGCTACCTCACCGAGATGTACGGCCAGCCCTACATCTGGGCCTCGGCCGGCGGCACCGATCGCACCCACCAGAGCGAGCGGCTCGAGGGCTCGGACTGCGCCGATCTGATGGTGTACGGCGCGCGCCGCGCCGGCTTCGCGGTGCCGTACGGCTACACCGGATCCCTGAAGCAGCACGCCCGCGTCGTCGGCAAGGGCGAGCTCGCCGCCGACGGCGTCTACCGCGATCGCGCCGGCGTCGCGGTGGCGTTCCCGCAACCAGGCGATCTGATCCTGTTCCCCCGCCACGTCGGCGCGCTGTCGGTCGATCGCGGCCAGCTCGGCGTGGTCGACGTCGACGACCTCATGATCCACACGCTGTTCGACTCGCCCAAGGAGCAGGCGCTGCGCGACTCCGGCTACGCCGACAACCCGATCGAGCTCCTGCGCTGGTAGCCGACTCGCTGACCCGGGTCAGAGCAGATCTTCGTCGACGTCGAGGCGGCGCATCACCAGGCCGGCCGCGACGTCGGGGCCGATCCGGGTCGCCCGCGCTGGCATCACGTCGCCGACGTCGACGACGTGGCGGATGGTCTCGAGGGTCGCGGCCGGGACCAGGAACGCGGCCTGGGCCTCGCCACGCTCGACCGCGGCGAGCGCGGCGGCGGTGCTGCGCGGATAGCCGAGGTGAGCGCCAGCGTCGAGAGCGGCGGCCGGGATGCCGAGGATGCGCTCGCACACGATCGCCTGCACCAGCGTGACCTCGAGCCGCTGCACCGCGGTGTGGCCGGCGATGCCGAGGGCGGCGAGGTTGACGTGGGGCGCGAGGGTGAGGCGCCAGCCGCCGGGCTCGCCGCCGACCACCACGACCAGCGCGGGCTGGTGGCCATAGGCGCCCGCGAGGGCGCGCTCGATCGCCGCCGGATCGCGCGCGGCGCCAGGCACCGGGTCGACGATGAAGTACTCGCGGGCGCGCGCGAGCAGCGCGTTCAGGTCGAACCGCTCGAGCCCCGACAGCAAGCGGTTGCCGGGCTCGAGGATGAGCCCGGCGTCGTGCTGCTCGCACAGCACCATCGTCGCGTACTGCACCGAGCTGTACTGCGCGAGGCCGCGCGCCCCGGCCAGCGCCGATTGCTCGGCGTGCCACGCCAGCATCGCCTCGTAGCGGTGGTGACCGTCGGCGAGGATCAGCTTCTTGGGGCCGAGGGCGCGGCGCAGCTTGCCGATCAGCTCGGCGTTGCTGGTCCGCCAGATCTGGTGGCGCACGCCGTCGGGCGTGGTGACGTCGAGCAGCGGGCGCTCGCGATCGATCGGCCGCAGCAGGCGCTCGACCTCGCCCGCCGCGTCGGCGTACAGCGCGGTGATCGGCGTGGCGTGCAGCGCGGTCGCGCGCAGCAGGCGGAGCTGCTCGTCGCGCGCCGACACGACGGTGCGCAGGTGGGGCTGGATGCGGGCCTCGCTGTACGGCGCGAGCCGGACCGCGGCGATCAGGCCGCGGCGCACCAGCGGCCGACCGTCGGCGCCGTTGCCGCCGACCTGGACGTAGCGGTAGACCGAGCGCAGCGGATCGCGCACGACGATGCCGGCCGCCAGCCACGCGTCGAGGCGGCTGACGCCGTCGGCATCGAACAGCCGGCGCGGGTCGTGGGCGTCGCGGGGATCGACCGGGGCCGCGGGCGGCGGCGCG
>JAYTAJ010000297.1:0-1900 GCA_043737575.1 Myxococcales bacterium
AGCTCGCGGGCCGGGTACACGATGAGCCATTGTCACGCCTCGGGAGGACCCCCATGGTGCGCCCATGACCGGCAAGACCATCGCGTACTGGATCACCACGGGCCTCACCGCTGCCGCGTTCGCGTTCGGCGGCGTGATGGACCTCGCCCACGGCAGCGAGATCGAGAAGGGCATCCTCGAGCTCGGCTACCCGGTGTACCTCCTCACCATCCTCGGGGTGTGGAAGCTGCTCGGCGCGGTCGCCATCGTCGCGCCGCGCCTGCCGCGGCTGAAGGAGTGGGCCTACGCGGGCATGGTCTTCGATCTGTCCGGCGCCGCCGCGTCCCACGCCGCTCACGGCGATCCGGCCGACAAGATCGTCACGCCGCTGGTGCTGCTGGCGCTGACCGCGGCGTCGTGGGCGCTGCGCCCCGCCGCACGCAAGCTGTGATCGCTACATGTCGTCGCACGGCGTGCCGAGGCCTGCCGGGTAGACGCCGAGGTCACCGTAGATCAGCTTCACGTTGGGCTCGACCGGGACCCGGGTGAGCGTGGCCTTCTTGCCACCTTTGATCCACGACGTCTCCTCGTTCGAGGTGACCATCCGCAGCTCGCCCTTCTTGGTCGCGTAGATCTCGCCGACCGAGTCGGCGATGACGTTGGTCATCGGCAGCTCCTTCATGCCGCCCGACGGCCCCGCGAAGATACGGTGGCCCTTGCCGCCCTCCTCGTCGCGCAGCCGATCGACGTAGTAATACGTGCCGCTGTCGTCGCGGGCGAGGACGTGGGCCTGGCGCTTCCACAGCGGCCGGTGGAACACGCCCTTGTCGAGCACCTTGCGGGCGTCGCCGTCGGACATCTTCTTCAGGATCGTCTCGACGTCGCCGCACTGCACGAAGAACTCGCCGCTGGCCTTGCGGCCGATGTCGGCCTGGCTCTCGACGCGCGGCGACCAGAACCGGTAGTCGAACTGACCGGTGCCGCCGTCGGCGCCGCCCCCGAACACCCGGAGCTGGTAGAGATCCTTGCCGCCGCCCTCGCCGTAGAAGGTCAGGTGATCGCCCGAGCCCCAGACCGTGTCGACGACGTAGACGTCGCCCTCGGCGTCGGTGAGCACCATCATCGTCGCCTTGTTGGCGGTGATGTCGACGAGGTCGCTGACCTTGGTGCGCTTCTTCTTGGGGCGCGCCTCGGCATCGTGACCGATCACGAGGCCGGCAAGCACGGCGAGGGCTACGGGGGCTGCGCGCATGGTCCGGTCATTATACGATGTCGGCGATGGCTCATTCACCATCTCGTGCGCTCGACGTCGGCTCCGTGATCGCGGAGACGTACACGATCGAGGGCATGATCGGCCGCGGCGGGATGGGCGCGGTGTTCGTAGCGAGCCACGCCCGACTCCCGGGCAAGAAGGTCGCGATCAAGGTCCTGCACCCCGACGTCGCCGACGTCGAGTCGCTGGCGCGGTTCCGCCGCGAGGCCGAGATCGCGTCGCGGCTCGGCCACCCCAACATCGTCGAGGTCCACGACTGGAACCAGCTGCCCGATGGCACGCCGTACCTGGTGCTCGAGCTGTTGCAGGGCGAGTCCCTGGCCGATCGCCTGAAGCACGGACCGATGCAGCTCGACGAGATCTACCCGCTGATCCGCCAGGTCGGCTCGGCGCTGCAGGCGGCGCACCGCGAGGGCATCGTCCACCGCGACCTCAAGCCCGCCAACATCTTCCTGGTGCCGGGCGACGACGACACCGTGCGCGCCAAGGTCCTCGACTTCGGCATCTCGAAGATCCGCGGCTCGACCACGGTGAAGACCCAGGACAGCCAGATGCTGGGCACGCCGCAGTACATGGCGCCCGAGCAGGCGATGGGCCGCCACGACGAGGTCGACGGCCGCACCGACGTGTTCGCGCTCGGCGCGGTGG
>JAYTAJ010000298.1:0-1899 GCA_043737575.1 Myxococcales bacterium
GACGCCGACGAAGGCATCGCCGAGCAGGTCCAGATCACCGACGAGCAGGGCGCCTACTCGATGACGATCCCGGGCGGCACCTACGCGCTCACCGTTTACTACGACGCCGCGAGCGCGTCGCGGGCCGACGTCTTCGTCCACGACGGCGACTACGAGTCGGTCGAGCACGTGACGGTCGACAGCCGCACCGCCACCGTCAGCGAGGTGATCGAGCTGAGCGGCGTCGACACCTACTACACCGACAGCTACCAGGGCGGGTACGTCGTCGACGTCCGCGCGATCCCGACGCGGTCGCCGTTCTTCGACGGCACGCCCGCGACCTGGCGCCTGACCTCGACCGATCAGCCGCCGGTCTTGTGGCGGCGCGATCACCGCGGCGTCGACGCGCTCGACGCGCGCCTCGATCCGCCGCGGACGTCGACGGTGCTCGATCGCGCGCTGCGCCTGCCGGGCTCGCCCGCGATCGCGGCCGAGCTGATCGGCATCCAGGAGGCGTGGTCGTCCCACGCGCCGATCGATCTGGCGGGGGCCGCGGGCGGCGTCGACGCCCTCACGCTCCTCGAGGGCGACAGCGACCGCACCGCCAGCGCCCGCGTCGCGCTCGGCCGCGCCAGCCGCTTCGCCGCCCGCCTCGGCGGCGACGTCGACGACGAGCTGCGCTGGGCCACCGCGGTCGTCCTCGATCAGACTGCGACCGGCCTCGCGACTCAGGCCATGGTGCGGCTCGACGCCGCGTGGGACGACAACGTCAGCACGTCGCTGTCGACCGTCCTCGGCGACAGCCCCGACGACGCCGAGGACGGCTGGATCCAGACCCGCACCACCGCGATCAGCGACGATCGGCAGCGCGCGGTCGAGCTCGGGCTGGTCGCGCAGCGGGTGGTCCAGCCCGCGGCGAGCACCCGCCGCGCCATCGACGCCCTGGTCGCGCCGCGCGAGGTGTCGCGCCTCGGCGGTCGGCTGGCGCTGTATCAGAACGGCACCTGGCGCGGCCGCCACGAGACCGTCCTCGGCGGCGAGGTCGGCGGCGGCAGCGCGGACGCCGCGTCGCACCGCGACGTCCGCGTCTTCGCGAGCGACAGCTGGCGGCCGACGTCGACCGTCGCGATCGACGCGGGCGTGCGCTGGGATCGTCGCGTCGTCGGCGACACCGCGGTCGAGCTGCTGTCGCCGCGGGCGTCGGTCGCGTGGGATCCCAGCGGCCGCGGCGTCGCCAACCTGTTCGCGGGCGTCGAGCGGGTCGGTCAGCTCGACGAGCGCAGCCTCGGCGCGTGGCGCGGCGGCGACACCTACGGCGACACCGCGGTCACTGGCTACGCCCGCGAGTGGAAGGCGCTGCGGTGGACGGCGGCGATGCGCGGACGGCTGCCGCGCGCGACCACCGCCGCGACGTCGGCGGATCGCCTCGACGTCGGCTTCGAGGGCAGCGCTCGCCTCGCGCCCGCGCACCAGCGCTGGCAGCTCGACGCCACGGTGTCGACCCTCGCCCGCGCCGCGACGCTGCACGGCGGCTGGAGCCACGCGTGCGGCCGCAACACCTTCCAGCTCGCCGCGATCGCCCGGGCCACGCCCGACGACGTCGCCTGGGGCGCGACGATCCACGCGGTGCGCGCGCCGCGTCCCGACCGCCACACCCCGTCGATCACGATGGGCGTCGAGGCCCTCGATCTCGACGACGCCACGCGGCGCTCGGCCCACCTGATCCTCGCGACCGCGTGGTGACGGCGGACGGTTGTGCTTCCAAGCGCCGCGCGATCTGGCACGATGCCGGGCGATGAACCCGCGAACGTCCGTGGCCGCCCTCCTCGTCGCCTTCGCCGCCGCCTGCGGGAGTGACTCGCCCACCGGCGACGTCGACGCGGCGCCCGGCATCGACGCCGCTCCGGGCGACTGGCAGTC
>JAYTAJ010000299.1:0-1899 GCA_043737575.1 Myxococcales bacterium
TGTCGCGCCGCGCGCACGGTGCGAGCCGCGCCCGCCGCGATCGATCGCCGCCTCGCGTGCCTCGATCGCCGCCGCGAGGACGCGATCGCGCTGATCGACGTCCTCGCCACGCCCGATCCGACGACCGTGACGATGGCGTCGCAGGCGGTCGCGCGACTGCCGCCGATCGCCGACTGCGCCGATCTCGATCTGCTCGAGCGGCCGGTGCCCGCGCCCGCCGCCGCCGCCGAGGTCGCGCAGCTCCAGCACCAGCTCGCCGAGGCGCGGGCTCGCGCCGATGCCGGCCACTACGCCGACGCCAACGCCCGCACCGCCGCGCTCGCCACCGCCGCCGCCGCGCTCGGGTTCGCGCCGCTCGAGGCCGAGGTGCTGGCGCTGCGCGGCGAGTTGCAGTCGACGACCGGCGATGCCCGCGGCGCCCGCGCGACCCTGCAAGACGCCGCGGCGCTGGCGCGGCGCCATGGCCTGCCCGACGTCGAGACCGCGGCGTGGCTCTCGCTCACCACGTCGGAGCGCATGGGCCAGGATCACGCGGCGTCGCTGGCTGCCGCGCGCATGGCCGGCGCGATCGCGAGCCGCCGCCACGATCGCCGCACCACGATCGAGGCGACCCTGCGCGAGGCGTGGGCGGTGGCCGAGCTCGGCGATCCTGCGGCGGGGGCGCGGCTGATCGCCACGCTCGACGCCGAGCTCGCGATCCAGATGCAGCACGACTGGCGCCTCGCCGGGCGTCACGCTGCGACCCGCGCCGCGATCGCGTCGATGCAGGACGACGCCGCGACCGCCTACGACGTGCTGCACGCCGCGCGGCAGCGCTACGTCGAGCACCTCGGCGCCGATCATCCCGAGCTGGCCTACCTCGACAACCTGCTCGGCGGCGCCGCCTACGCGCTCGGCCGCTCCGACGAGGCGCTGCGGCTGATCGAGGAGGCCCGCGCGCTGGTCCGCAGCGCCGGCATCCACGACGCCATCGCCGTCGAGATCGCGCTCAACGCCGCGCTGGTCGTGAACGATCTCGGCGGCGACGCCAGCGGCGCGCTCGATGACGCCGACGCCCTCGCGACCGGGCTACCGCCCGACGCGGTCACCCGGCTCGCGCTGCGCCACGGCCGCGGCGTCGTCGCGTTCACCGCGGGCGACCTCGCCGCCGCCCTCGACCACTTCCGCTTCGTCGCCGATCGCGTCAGCGGCCGCAACGCGCTGCTCGACGCGATCGCCAACGAGAACGTCGCCAAGGCCCTCACCATGCTCGGCCGCGCCGCCGAGGCCGAGGCCCCCGCGCGCCGCGCCCTCGAGCTGCGCCTGGCGATGCGGCCCGACGCCGCGCGGGTCGCGATCACCCGCGGCATGCTCGCGCGCATCCTCGCCACCGAGGAGCGCTACGCCGAGGCCATGCCGATCTTCGAGGCCGCGCTGCGCGATCTCGCCGACGCGCCGCCCGAGCGCCGCGGCGACCGCGCCGAGCTCACCGTCGCCTACGCCATCGCGCTCCAGGAAGCCGGCCGCGGCGCCGAGGCCGGCCCGGTGGTCGCGCCCGTCGTCGACGCGCTGCGCGCTGCGGGCGACGACTACCACCTCGGCGTCGCGCTCGGCATGGTCGCCGAGGACCTGTGGGCGCGCGGCGATCGCGACGGCGCGCTGGCCGCCGCGCGGGACGGCCGCGCGGCGCTGGTCCGCGAGGGCGACAGCGTCAGCGAGCTCGCGGAGCTCGACCGCTGGCTGGCGACGCGGCGGCGGCGGCGGTGAGGCTTGCGTGTTGACGCGGTGGCGGAGAGGGCTGGTGGATATGACGCGCTGGTGGAGTGGCGCGAGGCGAGGGCGGATCGGAGAGACGCGCGCACGAGGCGCGCCACACCACAGCGCTTGAATTTGCGGACGCAAATTCACATATCCACAGCC
>JAYTAJ010000300.1:0-4465 GCA_043737575.1 Myxococcales bacterium
GAGCAGCACCGCGTAGCCGCCGCGCGCCCAGTCGATCCACACCGACGTGCCGGTGTAGCCGAGGTGACCGACCGCGTGCTCGCGCGGCCAGGCGTCGCCGGCGTGGGACACGCCCGGGATCGTCGACGGCGTGTCCCAGCCGAGCCGCCACGACGTCGCGGGCGCCGCCGCGGTCGTGAACGCGTGACGCGCGAGCGCCGCCGAGATCCGCGCCGCGCCGCGCTCGGGCGCGGTCGCCATCGCCGCCGCGAAGCGCGCGACGTCGCCGATCGGCGCGAACAGCCCGGCGTGCCCGGCGATGCCGCCGCCCGCGTGGGCGTTCTCGTCGTGGACCTCGCCGACCACCAGGCCGCGCCGCACGTCGAGCTCGGTCGCGGGCGCGCTGACGAGGCGCTCGCCGCGCCGTAGATCGACGAACTGCGTCGCGGTCAAGCCCAGCGGCGCCAGCGCCGCGGCGGTCAGCGCCTCGAACGCCGCCTCGCCGGCGCGCTCGCACACGGCGGCGAGCAAGATGAAGCCGAGATCGCTGTACACCGCGGCCTCGCCCGGCGCGCGCTCGAGCGGCTCGTGGATCGCCATCGTCACCAGCGCCGCGCGCGGATCGCCCTCGACCTCGCCGCCCCAGATCCGATCGTAGAGCTTGCGATGCGCGGGCAGGCCGCTGGCGTGGCCGAGCAGGTGCGCGACGGTGATCGACGCGGGCAGGCCGGGCAGCCACCGCGCCGCGGCGGCGTCGAGCGCGAGCCGGCCGTCCTCGATCAGGGTCAGGGCCACCATCGCGGTCGCCATCGGCTTGGTCACCGACGCCAGATCGAACGGCGTCGCCGCGACGATCAGCGCGCCCGCGGTGTGGGTACGGCCACGCAGCCACTGGTAGGCGCGCCCCGGCGTACCGACGGCAGCGGCCGCCGCCGAGCACACGCCGACGTCGATCGCCTCGGCGAGAAGCGCGTCGACCGCAGCCTCGATCACCGCGCGACGGTACCGCGCCGCGTGGCGCGGCGGGCCGGGCCCGCGTGGTATTTTGCGTCGGTGACCCGCTACGAAGTGCTCGAGCGCATGGGCGCCGGACGCATGGCGGAGATCTTTCGCGGCAAGGCGATCGCGGCCGGTGGCTTCGAGAAGCCGGTCGCGATCAAGCGCATCCTGCCCCACCTCTCGTCGGATCCGCGCTTCGTCGAGCTGCTGATCGCCGAGGCCAAGATCCTGTCGGTGCTGCGCCACCGCAACGTCGTCCAGATCTTCGACGTCGGTGTCGGCGACGACGGCCACCACTTCCTGGTGATGGAGTTCGTCGACGGCGTCGACCTCGGCGCGCTGCAACGCCACCTCGAGAAGACCCGCCAGCGGCTGCCGATCGATCTGGTGCTGCACGTCGGCGCCGAGGTGTGCGAGGCCCTCGATCACGCGCAGCACGCGACCGGCCCCGACGGCGAGGCGATGCGCCTGGTCCACCGCGACGTCACGCCGACCAACGTGCTGGTGTCGCGCGCGGGCGAGGTCAAGCTCACCGACTTCGGTCTCGCCAAGCGCCCCGAGGACGGCACCAGCGCCGGCGGCCTGCGCGGCCGCTACGGCTACGTGTCGCCCGAGCAGGCCAGCGGCACGCCGGTCGACGGCCGCGCCGACGTGTTCGCGGTCGCCGTGATCATGTGGGAGCTCGCGGTCGGGCGGCGGCTGTTCAGCGGGCTGCCCGACTTCGAGGCGCTGCGCTCGGTGCGCGAAGGCACGATCGCGCGGGTCCGCGAGCTCGACGCGTCGCTGCCCGCCGATCTCGACGCGATCCTCGTCGAGGCGCTGGCCCGCGATCCGGCCAAGCGCCTGCCCAGCGCGGGCGAGCTCGGCAAGCGGCTGCGCGGGCTGCGCTACTCGCTCGACGACTCGACCGGCGATCCCGCCGCCGCGCTCGGGCGGCTGGTGGTCGGCGTCGAGCGCTCGCCGATCGCGGTGCCCGAGATCTCGGCGACCGCGCCCGCCAGCGGCAAGAGTCGCAACAAGCGCACATCGCAGAGCTTCGACGGCGCCGAGCCGACCGTGCTGCGGATCCGCACCGCCGACGGCTTCGCCGACGATCGCGAGGGCACCGGCCTCAGCAACGCGCGCCGCGTGCTCGACCACTTCGAGGAGGAGCAGACCCGGATGTCGCGGCTGCCGTCGGGCGCGTTCGAGGAGATCTCGACGGTCGGCGGCTCGGCGCGCCGCGACTCTGACTCGCTCGAGGTCCCGACCTTCACCGCCGTGCCCGAGGCGCCGCTGCATCTGCCGCGCGACTCGGGTGAGATCGCCGCGCCGCCGCCGCCCGCCGACCTCGACGATCCACCCCTCGAGCAGCGCCGCCCGCGCGCCCGCGCCGCATCGCGCGCCGACGTCCGGACCGGTCGCACCCCACCGCCCGTACCGACCCGTCCGCCGCCGCGCCCCGCAGCCGCACCTGCACCTGCACCTGCAGCCGAGCCGGTCGCGCCCGCTGCGTATCCGCGCCCGTCGACGTCCGCGCCGTACGCGTTCGGCAGCACCGCCGCGCCGCGGGCCCAGCATCCTCACAGCCGGCCCAGCCCGACGTCGCGTCCGGTCTTCGGCTTCGGCAAGCACTCGCCGCTGCGGTGGTGGCGGATCGCGATCGCCGCCCTCGTGATCGCCGCGCTGTCGTTCCTCATCACCCGCGCCGCCCTCGATCCCGACGACATCCCCACCGGTCCCAGCCCCCTCGGCCCCGACGCCAGCGCCACCCTCGACGCCGCCGTGCCCCTCGACGCCGTGCCCCTCGACGCCGTCCCCCTCGACGCCGTCGACCCAACGCCGCTCGACGCCTCGGTCCCTGCCGTCGACGACGCCGCCCCCGCCGACGCCGATCCTCTCGCCGACGCGGCCGCCTCCTCCGACGACGCCACCACCACCGTCGCGCCGCTCACCGACGCCGTCCCCGCGCCCACCGTCACCCCGACGCCGCCGCGCAAGAAGGCCCCCGTCCGCAAGCCGCCGCGCAAGAAGAAGCGCCGCCGCTGATCACGGCGTCGCGGCGAACTCGCGGACGACGGCGTCGAGGACCTCGGTGCCCCAGTGCAGGCCGGCGATCGGGATGCGCTCGTCGTGCCCGTGGAACATGTCCGCGAAGCGGATGCCGGAGTCGCGCTCGATCTTCACCGGCGAGAAGCCGTACCAGCGGGCGCCGAGCTGCGTGAAGTACTTGGCGTCGGTGAAGCCGGGGATCATGTACGGCACCACCACCGCGTCGGGCTCGCGCGCGACCACCTGCCGCGCCATCAGATCGTAGAGCGGCGACGCGACCGGCTCGGTGACGATCGGCGGCGCCTCGCGCATGACCTCGAGCTCGACGTCGGGGCCGAGCACCGCGCGGAGCTCGCGCAGAAAGTCATCGGTGGTCTGGCCCGGCAGGGTGCGGCCGTCGATCTCGACCTCGGCGACGCCGGGGATGACGTTGGTCTTGTTGCCCGCGCGCACCACGGTCGGCGACGCGGTGTTCGACAGCAGCGCGCCGAGGCTGCGCGCGACGCCGGCGTCGGGCCGCAACCGCAGCAGCCGCGCCAGCAGCTCGGGCCGCGACAGCAGCCGCACCAGCGGTCGCGCCACCGCGGGCTGCCGCAGCGCCACCGCCTCGAGGAAGTCCTTCACGTACGACGTCGCATGCACGGGCAGGCGGGCGCGGCCGAGCGCGGCGAGGCCCTCGGCCATGCGGATCACCGCGCTGTCGGGCCGCGGCATCGAGCCGTGTCCGGGCTCGCCGCTCCACCGCGCGCGGACCCAGCACAGGCCCTTCTCGGCGACCTGGATCGGATAGAACGTCGTCGAGCCGAGGTGCAGCGAGAAGCCGCCCGACTCGCCGATCGCGTACTCGGCGCGCACCAGCTCGGGGTGATTCTCGACGAGGAACCGCGAGCCGTGATCGCATCCGGCCTCCTCATCGGCGACGCCGGCGAAGATCACGTCGCGCGCCAGCACCGGCTTGTCGACCGCGAGCTTGCGCAAGATCGCGACCGACATCGCCGCCATGTTCTTCATGTCGATCGCGCCGCGGCCCCACAGGCAGCCGTCGGCGATGACGCCACCGAACGGTGGCTGCTTCCACTTCGACGCGTCGGCCTCGACGACGTCGAGGTGCGCCGACAACAGCAGCGGCGCGGCGCGGCCATCGCCGCGGTAGCGCGCGACCAGGTTGGCGCGGGTCGGCGCCGACTCGAGCAGCGTCACCTCGTACCCGACCTCGCGCAGCTTGCCCGCGAGGTAGTCGGCCGCCGGCCGCTCGTTGCCGGGCGGGTTGGTGGTGTCGATGCGCAGGAGCTGCGCGCACATCTCCTCGGCGTCGCGAGCCAGGGGCGGGAGCTGCATCGCGCGGACGATACACGTCACGCCCAGGGCCGGGTCAGCTCCTCGACGATGAACTGCCACAGCACCGCGATCCGCGGCACCCGTCGCAGCGCGACGTGGCCGACCAGCCACAGGTCGC
>JAYTAJ010000301.1:0-4463 GCA_043737575.1 Myxococcales bacterium
GCCCACGGCGCGACCCTCGGCCGCGCCGCGAATCCGGCCCAGGCCGACGTCCAGCTCGACGACGGCCGGACCTCGCGCCTCCACGCCCGCCTCGCCTTCGACGAGGAGGCCGGTTGGCGCCTCACCGATCTCGGCAGCCGCAACGGCGGCTTCGTCGACGGCGCGGTGCTGGCGCCGAGCCGCTCGGCCGCGATCGTCCACGGCTCCGTGATCCGCCTCGGCGACACCGTCGCGGTGTTCGCGAGCGAGGCCGCCGATCCCGACGACGCGACCGACGTCGACTTCTTCCCCGGCGTGTCGGCGCTGGCGCATCGCCTCCGTCAGCGCATCCGCCTCCTGGCGCGCAGCAGCGGCCACCTGCTGGTCGTCGGCGAGACCGGCACCGGCAAGGAGCGGGTGGTGCGCCGCATCGGCGACGAGGCGCCGCCGCTGGTGCCGATCAACTGCGCGGAGCTGTCGCGCGAGCTGGCCCGCGGCGAGCTGTTCGGCCACGCCCGCGGCGCGTTCACCGGCGCGACCGGCGCGCGCGACGGGCTGATCGAGACCGCGCGCAGCGGCGTGGTGTTCCTCGACGAGATCGGCGAGCTGCCGCTCGACGTCCAGGGTGAGCTGCTGCGCTTCCTCGAGGACGGCAGCTACCGGCCGCTCGGCTCGTCGGAGCTGCGGGTCAGCCGCGCCCGCATCGTCGCCGCGACCAACGTCGATCTCGACGAGGCGGTCCGACTCGGTCGGTTCCGCCGCGATCTGCTGGCGCGGCTGCGCGCGTCGAGCCAGCCGCTGGCGCTGCCGCCGCTGCGCGAGCGGCGCGAGGACCTCCCGGGCTGGGTCGAGCGGTTCGTGCGCGAGGTCGTCGCCGACGCGCCCGCGCAGCCGTGGAACGCGGGCACCCTCGAGGGGCTGTTGCTGTACCCGTGGCCCGAGAACCTGCGCGAGCTGCGCGGCGCGGTGCGCGGCGCCCTCGAGCCGCCGCGGGCCTGGCCGATCCATCCGTCGCGCCTGCCGACGCGCCTCCAGGATCATCGGCGCGGCCTGCGCACGCTGCACGCGGGCGCCGACGGGCCGCCGCCCGACGACGACGTCCGCGCCGATGCGCCGACCCGCGCGCAGATCGAGGCCGCGCTGACGCAGACCGGAGGACGCATGCGCACCACCGCCGAGCTGCTCGGGATCGATCGACGGCGGCTCTATCGCCTGTGCGAGAAGCTCGACGTCGATCCCGGACGGTTTCGCCGCGGCGAGTGAGCGGCACGCTCGCTGCAACGAGCGAGCGGCATGATCACGATCCAGCGAACCTTTGCGATCGTCGCGCTGCTCGGCGCGCTGACCCGCCCCGCCGCCGCCGATCCCGCGGCCGAGCAGCTGTTCCGCGACGGCAAGCAGCTCCTGCACGACGGCCACCTCGATCACGCGTGCGACAAGTTCGCCGCGAGCCAGGCGATCGAGTCGCGGGTCGGCACGCTGCTCAACCTCGGCGAGTGCCGCGAGCGCCAGGGTCGGATCGCGACCGCGTGGGAGGTGTTCCTCCAGGCCAAGGCGCTCGCGAGCCGGGTGCAGGACGCGCGCGCCGACGAGGCCGGCCGCCGCGCCGACGCGCTCGCGCCGCACCGCGCGTTCCTCACGCTGGTGGTCCCGGTCGGCAGTCGCGTCCCGTCGCTGGTCATCACCCGCGACGACGTCGAGGTGCCGTCGTCGGTGTGGAGCGCCGCGGTGCCGATCGATCCCGGGCGCTACACGATCGTCGCGCGCGCGCCCGGTCATCAGCCGCGGACCACGATCGTCGAGGTCGCCCGCGAGGGCCGCGCGATCGCGACGATCGACGCGCTGGTCGTCGTGCCGCCACCGCCACCGCCGATGCCGCCCGCGATCGCGTCGCCGCCGGTCGTCGACGATCACGACGTCGAGCCCACGGCCCCGGCGGCCGCCGCGCCGCGCCGCGTGGCGCTGGGCTTCGGTCCGGTGCTCGGGCTGTCGTCCGATGGCGATCCGATCGGCGGCGGTCGCTTGATCGTCGCGCGGCCGATCGCAGGCGCCGAGGTGCGCGGCTCGCTCGCGGTGAAGTACGCGAACTACCTGAACGACACCGGCGATCCCGGCGACTTCACCGCGCGCCGCTCGTTCGGCCTCGGCCTCGACTACGTCCGCCTCGCGCCCCACGGCCTCGCCGCCGCGGCCGGCCTCGGCGGCGGCCTCGATCGCTTCAAGTGGGTCTACGAGAATCCGTCGACGACCGTCGCCTGGATCTCGCTGCGGGCCAGCCCGCTCATCGTGCGAATGGCGTCACCGAAGCTCGAGGTCGGGCTGCACCTCGAGTACGTGCGCGCGACGATCCTGGAAGGCACCCGCCTCGCACCGGTCCGCGCCAGCTCGACCGCGCTGATCGGCCTCGACTGGTTCATCTGGTGATCAGGAACGCGGGGGTCGGGCCCAGGCCCTTCAGATCGATCGCGCCGCGATCCTCGACCGCGACGTCGGGCCCGAGCAGCTCGCGCGTCCGCGCCGCGATCTGGACCCGCCCTGGCAGGCCGTGGGACTCGAGGCGGCTCGCGAGGTTCACGGTCTCGCCCCACAGGTCGTAGCTCTGCTTCGAGCGGCCGATCACCCCCGCGACCACCGGGCCCGACGCCAGGCCGACCCGGACCGCGAGCGCCGGCTCGAGCCCGGCGAGGCGCTCGATCATCGCGACCGCCATGCGGGTCGCGATCTGCGCGTGGTCGGCGCGCGCAAACGGCGCTCCCGCGACCGCCATGTACGCGTCGCCGATCGTCTTGATCTTCTCGAGGCCGTGATCGCGGGCCAGCTCGTCGAACGCCGAGAACAGCCGATCGAGGCGCTCGACCAGCTCGCTCGGCGTGACCTCGGTCGACAGCACCGAGAAGCCCTTGAGGTCGGCGAACAGCACGGTGACCTCGTCGAGGCGATCGGCGATCACCACCGGCCCGTCCTTCAGCCGCGCCGCGATCGGCTCGGGCAAGAGGTTGCGCAACAGCGCCTCGGTGCGGCCGCGCTCGCGATCGAGCTGACCGAGCTGGAGGAAGCGCAGCCGCCGCGCGACCTCGCCGCGGCCGCTGATGATGATCGACGCGGTGAGCGCGACCGCGACCCACAGGACGTGGACCGCGGCGTGGGCCAGGTCGATGTGCGGCGACGTCACCAGCGCGACCGTCATCGCGACCGCCATGATCGTCCCGAGCACGACGATGTAGATCGCGCGCGCCAGATCGAGGCCGGCGCCGGTCAGGATCGTCAGCAGGAAGCCGCCGACCACGTACTGCATGACCTCGGCCGGCGCGAACACCGCGAGCGCGACGGTGCCGGCCAGCACCGTGGCGTAGACCGCGACCGACGCGACGTGCCAGGTCCGCAGGTACAGCGGCCGCGGCAACAGCGACACCACGATCGCGGCGACCACGATCGGCGTCACGCACGCGAAGCGGATGATCAGCAGCGGCAGCCGTTGATCGGGCGGCGCCGCCAGATCGAGCCCGACCGACGCGCTCCACAAGATCAGGATCGCGATCATCGCGACCCGGTAGAAGCCGCGGACCTCGCGGCCGTAGGCGTCCATGAACGCGGCCTCGCGCGCCCGGCTGCGGAACGCGAGCGTCCAGTGGTGTGGCTCGTCGGCGAGGAGCGACCACACCGTCATGGCGGCGCTACTTGTTCGGCTGGAAGTTGATCGGATACGCGATCTGGACCGCGGTCTTCTGCGGCGTCTCGAGCTTGAGCTTGCCGACCTCGTCGAGCACGCACTGCCGCAGCGCCGGATCGTTGGGCTCGTCGCGGCCGATCGACAGCTGATCGAACTGGCCGCTGTCGGGCGCGGCGCGGAAGTTGACGACCAGCATGCCGCGGGCCTTGCGGTTGGACTTCAGGACGGTCGCGTAGCACTGCTGGATCGGCCCCTGGACCGACGTCATGCGCGCGGTGATGTCGGTGCGGACCGCGGCGCCGGTGCCGGTCTTCGAGCACGCGGCGAGCGACGCGACCGCGACGACGATCAGGAGGTGTCGGGTCATCTCAATCCTCCGTCACGATGGTCTTCTTGGGACCTTGCTTCAGGATCTTGAACTCGACGCGCCGGTTGATCTCGCGACCCTCGGGCGTGGCGTTGTCGGCGAGCGGCACATCGGGGCCGAAGCCCTTCGAGCTGAGCCGCTTGGTCGCGACGCCCTTGCCGGCGATGTACTTCCGCACCGACTCGGCGCGGCCCTTCGACAGCGTGCGATTGATGCCGGCCGAGCCGGTCGAGTCGGTGTGGCCTTGGACCTCGATCAGCTCGATCTGCTCGTTCTCGACCATCACCTGCGCGACCTGATCGAGCAGCGGGAACGACACCGGCAACAGCGTGGCGGAGCCGGTCTCGAACTGCACCTTGTCCATGATCTGGATGTTGGAGTCGGTGAGGACGACGCGCGGCGGCGGCGCCTTGCCGCGATCCGCGCGGATCTCCATCGCGGGGAAGG
>JAYTAJ010000302.1:0-1895 GCA_043737575.1 Myxococcales bacterium
GCCTCGCCGCCGCCGCCGCCGCCGCCACCGCCGTCTCCCGCCCCGGCCGCCGCCGCCCTCGCGCCCGCGCCCGCCGACGTCGACGACGACGCGCTCACCACCGCCGATCCCACGCCGCGCGCGGTTCCGCTGCGGGCCAAGCGGCTGGCGTCGCCGATCACGGTCGCGCGCGGCGCGCTCACCGTGACCGGGCCGCGCCCTCGCGATCAGATCGCGGCGGTGATCGGCGCGGCCCAGGCCTCGCTGCGCACCTGCGCGGTCGACGCGGACGCCGCCGCCGCCGCGGTGACGATGACGTTCTCGATCGCCGCCGACGGCGCGGTCAGTCGCACCAAGATCAGCGGCGGCAGCGCCGGGTTCGAGCAGTGCGCCAGCGCGGTGGTCGCGCGCCTGACGTTCGCCGCCGCCGCGGGCGCCGACTCGACGGTGACGCAGACGCTCGCGATCAAGCGTTGACGATCGAGCGCCGCGGCGCGCGCGATCAGAGCGTTGGTCAGAACGCGCTTCGGCCCCGACTCCCAACCGAGATTCGGTTCCTCGCTGCGCTCGAAACCTCAGAGCGTTGGTCAGAACTGCGATTCCGACTCGACTCCCAGACCCAGTCTTCGCTTCCTCGCTGCGCTCGGTCGCTCAGCGCCGCCGGATCTGCGGCGGCTCCATCTCGAGCTCGTCGCACAGCGCGCCGAGCAGCGCGTCGTCGGCGCCGTGCCACGCCAGCGCCGCGGGCGCGCACGCGATCGGCGCGTCGGTGCGGAGCGTCGCGAGGGTGCGGTACAGCACCGCGTCGTCCCAGCGCTGGGTCAGGATCTCCGCGAGCTTCGCGGCGCCGCGCACCGGGACCTCCCAGACGCCGTCGCGCGGGATCTGCTCGAGGTGCGGGTAGCGCGTCAGCACCTGCGCCGCCGAGCGCGAGCCCCAGCGCGGCAGGCCGGGGATGCCGTCGGCATCGTCGCCGACCAGGCCAAGCAGATCCGGCACCGACGCCGGCGCGACGCCGAGTCGCTCGCGGACGCCGGCCTCGTCGAACCAGCGATCGCGCATGCGGTCCCAGGTGACGACGCGATCGCCGACCACGCACTGGCAGAGATCCTTGTCCGGCGTCGCGATCACGACGCGCGTGAACGCTGGATCGGCGGCGAGGTGCGCGGCCGCGGTCGCCAGCGCGTCGTCGGCCTCGAAGTCGATCATCGGCCACACCGCCATCCCGAGCGCCGCCGCGGCGCGCTCGGCGAGCGGGAACTGGCCGTACAGCGCCGGGTCCATGCCGTCGCCGGTCTTGTAGCCCGCGAACAGCTGGTTGCGGAACGACTCGATCACGGTGTCGAACGCGACGCCGGTGTGCGTCACCTCGCCGCCCCGCAGCCACGCCGCGAAGCTGCGCAGGATCCCGCGGGTCGCGCCGACCTCGCGGCCCGCGACGATCGCCGACGGCGCGCCGAAGAACGCGCGGAACAGCTCGTAGGTACCGTCGACGAGGTGGGCTTGCACCGCCGCAGCCTACCGCGGGATCGCGGCGTCGAGCTCGGCGTAGGACGGCGGTCGCTCGCTGCGCCGATCGAACGCGCGCACCAGCGCGCCGTCGCGATCGAACACGAACAGCGTCGGCACCTTCGGCGGCCGCCCGAGGCGGATCCACAGCCGATCGTCGGCCGGCACCACCCGCAGCCACGGCGCCAGCTCGGCGACCAGGGCGCGGACCGCGGTCGCGTCGCCGCGGCCGTCGTACTCCTCGTGGCCGCGGTAGTTGATGCCGAGGATCCGGACGTCCGGCCGCCGGACACGCAGCTCGTCGAGCACCGGCAGCTCGTCGCGGCAGTGACCGCACCACGACGCGAACACCATCGCCACCGTCGGGCCGTCGGCGGGCCCGACCACCGCGCCGTCGAGATCGACCG
>JAYTAJ010000303.1:0-1894 GCA_043737575.1 Myxococcales bacterium
TCGAACGTCGGCGATCCCCGCGGCCGCGAGTTCGAGATCTGGGCGATCGACACCGACGGCACCGACCTCGAGCGCATCACCTACGCCGCCGGCTTCGACGGCTTCCCGATGTTCTCACCCGACGGCAAGCGCCTGGCGTTCTCGTCGAACCGCGGCACGCCGCCGCCGCCGCCCGGCCGCCACTCCGGCGACACCAACGTCTTCGTCGCCGACTGGATCGAGCACCAGCCGCGCGAGCTCACGCCCGGGGGCGCCGATCGCGCGCGCCGCGTCGTCGACTACCTCGCCGACGATCTGCTCGAGGGCCGCGGCGTCGGGACCCGCGGGCTCGAGGAGTCGCAGAAGTGGCTGATCAACGAGCTGCGCGAGGCCGGCGCGGTCAGCGGCCTCGACGGTGGCGCCTACCTGCAGCCGTTCGACGTCACGACGTCGCTGGCGCGCGGCGACGGCACCACCCTCACGATCGGCGGCGCCGCGATCGACGCCAAGGCGTTCACGCCGTCGCTGTTGTCGGCCAGCGGTCAGGTCGACGCGACCACGGTCTTCGTCGGCCACGGCATCGTCGGCAAGCCCGAGAACGGCAAGGCGGTCGACGACTACCGCGGCAAGTCGGTGAAGGACAAGATCGTCGTGGTGCGCCGCTTCGCGCCCGCCGGGTTCGGCATGTTCGATCAGGCCAAGTTCGGCGACCTCGCCCACAAGGCGATGATGGCGCGCCAGCGCGGCGCCAAGGCGCTGGTCGTCGTCGATCTCCCCGCCGCGGACAAACCCGAGGCGCCGCTGCCCCGGCTGTCGCCGCGCGACGGCGCCGACGCCGGCATCCCGATCCTCGTCGTCACCAAGGCCGTCGGCGAGAAGCTGACCAAGGGCTCGCACAAGCTGTCGCTGGTGGTGCAGGTCACGCCGGTGAAGACCACCACCGCGAACGTCGTCGCCATGATCCGCGGCGGCGCCGCGGCGCCCGGGGCCGCGCCGATCGTCGTCGGCGCCCATCTCGATCACCTCGGCCTGGGCGGCCACGGCACCGGCGCCCTCGACAGCGACCACGCCGTCCACAACGGCGCCGACGACAACGCGTCGGGCATCGCCGGGCTGCTCGAGGTCGCGCGCGCGATCGCGCCGCAGGCCGCGACCCTGCGCCACGACGTCTATCTGATCGGCTTCTCCGCCGAGGAGATGGGGATCCTCGGCTCGAAGCACTTCGTCGCCAACCCGCCGTACACCACCACGCCGATCGCGATGCTGAACATGGACATGATCGGCCGCCTCAAGGACAACACCGTGCAGGTGCTCGGCGCCGAGTCCGCCGCCGAGTGGGGCACGCTGGTGCCGCCGCTGTGCGCGAGCCGCCGCCTCGGCTGCCAGCTCGCTGGCTCCGGCTACGGCCCGTCCGATCACATGTCGTTCTACAGCGCGGGCGCGCCAGTCCTGCACTTCTTCACGGGCGGTCACCTCGACTACCACCGTGTCACCGACGACGCGCCCGGCGTCCACGCCGCGGGCGTCAGCGCCGTCGCCGCCGTGGTCGCCGACGTCACGCTCGCCCTCGCGCTCGAGGCGTCGCCCGCGCTCACGTACAAGAAGGTCGCCGCGCCGCCGACGATGGGCGACATCCCGATGCGCGGCGCCTCGCTCGGCACCATCCCGACCTACGGCGACGACGGCAAGATCCCCGGCGTGCTCCTGTCCGACGTCGTGCCCGGCGGCGCCGCCGAAAAAGCCGGCCTGCGGAAGGGCGATCGCATCATCAAGATCGGCGTCACCGACGTCCGCAACGTCGAAGACCTCATGCTCGTCCTCGGCGAGGCCGCCCCCGGCCAGGAGGCCGTCATCGTCTACCTGCGCGGCGGCACCCGCGCCGAGGTCAAGGCCACCTTCGGCACGCCCCGCGCGC
>JAYTAJ010000304.1:0-4456 GCA_043737575.1 Myxococcales bacterium
CCCATGGCATCCGCATGTACCCCGATCAAGATCCCTCGATCCTCGAGGAGACGCGCCGCTACTTCGAGAAGCTGTCGGAGCGGTTCTCGAATGATCTCGCGAAGGCCTAGGTTCGTATTTCTCCTCTGAACCCGGTGCGTGGTGCATGGAATCGATGATGATGCGGGCGGGGTCACGTTGAGCGAGCTCTCCCGTTTCGGATCAGTGATCGCGATCGCGCTCGTGGCGTGCTCGGGTGCCGCCGTGCAGCCGGGGCCGTGCGGCAAGGACACCGACTGCAAGGGCTCGCGGGTGTGCGTCGCGGGGGTGTGCAGCGATCGCGGCGGCGGTGGCGGCGCGATCGCGGTGGCGAGCGCTGATGGCGGCGTCGCCGCCGATGCTCGCACCGTCACCGGGCCGCGACCGTTCTCGATGCTCGGCGGCGGCGCGCGTCACCTCGGCCGCGGCGCCGGGCCTGCGCCGCGCAAGTCGCCGACCGAGGCGTGGCGGGTCGTGCTCGGCGCGCCGGTCACCGGGTCGCCGACCCTCGGCCCCGACGGCACCATCTACGTCGCCGCGCACGACGGCAACCTCACCGCGGTCACGCCGTCGGGCGCGGTGAAGTGGACGCGGGCGATGGGCGATCGATCGTGGAGCACGCCCGCCGTCGCCGAGGACAACACGGTCTACGTCGGCTCCGACGACGATCACCTGTACGCCATCGACGGCGCGACCGGCGCGGTGCGGTGGAAGCTGCGCATCGGCCAGTGCGATCCCAAAGGCTTCGGCCCCGAGAGCTCGCGCTGCGACGCCGACGGCGGCCCGGTGATCGGCGACGACGGCACGATCTACCTCGGCGGCGACGGCGTCCACGCGGTGTGGGCCGACGGCACGCTGCGCTGGCGGTTCGCCACCGCCGAGCACGTCACGAGCGCGCCGGCGCTGGCGCCCGACGGCACGCTCTATGCCGGCAGCCAGGACGACGCGCTGTACGCGCTCGCCGCCGACGGCACCAAGCGCTGGGAGGTCCGGACCGGTGGCGATCTCGACGCCACGCCGGTGGTCGCCGACGACGGCACCGTCTACATCGGCGGCGACGACGACGCGCTCCACGCCATCCGCGCCGACGGCACCACCGCGTGGAAGACCCTGGTCGGCGGCGACGTCCGCGGCGCGGTCGCGGTCGCGCCCGACGGCACGATCTACTGCGGCAGCTACGATCGATCGCTGTACGCGATCGCGCCCGACGGTCAGGTCCGGTGGCGCCTCGCCACCGCCGACAAGATCCACGGCGCGCCGATGGTCGCGAGCAACGGCATCGTGCTGGTCGGCTCGCAAGACGATCACCTCTACGCCGTCGCCGCCGACGGCGTCCTCCTCTGGGCCTATCCGGTCGGCGCCGACGCCGACGCCACGCCCACCGTCGCCAGCGACGGCACCCTCTACCTGGCGGGCGACGACGGGATCCTGCGCGCACTGCGCTGACCGTCGGACGCTCGCATCTCGGCCGCGCTGCGCGGCCCAAGGCAACTGACCATGACTGTTGAACGTGACGATATTCTCGACGGGCTCCGCCACGCGGTGACCCGCGGCATCAAGCTCACCGCGCTGGCCGACGACATCGGCGTGCGCAAGGGCGACTACGCGCGCCTGCGCAAGCTCCTCGGCGAGCTGGTGCATGAAGGCGTCGTGCGGGTGGTGCCCGGCGGCGGCTACGCGCTCACCCGCGCCACCGAAAAGAAGGCGGCCTCACCGCGCGCCGCCGCGCCGCCGCGTCCGGCGCCTGCGCCCGCCACACCGCCCACGCGCAGCCGCAGCGTGACCAACCCGCGGGCCGCCCGCGGCACCGAGCCGCCCTCGATGCCGCCGCAGTCGGCGGCGCCGCGTCCGCCCAGCGACGGCGCCGACGAGCCGGTCGCGATCGGCCGCATCACCGTCCACCCCGCGGGCTACGGCTTCGTCGCGCTGCCCGACGGCCGCGCCGACGCCTTCGTCCCCGCCAAGTACCGGGGCGGATCGCTCGACGGCGATCAGGTGCGGCTCACGACCTGGATCGGCGTCAAGGGCACCGAGGGTCGCGTCGAGGAGGTGCTCGCGCGCGGCCGGGCCCGCCTCACCGGCATCCTGCGCAAGAGCGGCCGCGGCATGATCCTCGAGCCCGACGATCCGCGTATCGCCGCCGACTTCGGTCAGGTCGAGCTCGAGGGCGGCTCGGCGACCGCGGAGGGCCAGGCCGTCGTCGTCGAGATCACCCGCTACCCGACCGCGCGCGGCGACGACCTCGCGGCGCGGGTGCTGAAGGTGCTCGGCGATCCCGACGATCCGCGCACCGAGATCGAGAAGATCCTCGCGTGCGCCGCGCTGCCGCTGGAGTTCCCGTCCGCCGCGCTCGCCCAGGCCGAGACCACGCCGCAGGAGGTGCGCCCCGCCGACCTCGCCGATCGCATCGATCTGCGCGGCCGTCGCTTCTGCACGATCGATCCCGAGACCGCGCGCGACTTCGACGACGCGCTGTGCATCGAGGACGGCCCCCAGGGTGGCACCCGGGTCTGGGTCGCGGTCGCCGACGTCTCGCACTACGTCCGCTGGGAGGACGCGCTCGATCGCGAGTCGACCCTGCGTGGCGTGTCGGTGTACCTGCCCGATCGCGTGATCTCGATGCTGCCTTTGCAGCTGTCGAGCGGCATCTGCTCGCTCAACCCCGACGTCGATCGCTGCGCGATGGTGGTGCGGCTCGACTACGACCGCGACGCCAAGCTGGTCGATCAGAGCTACGCCGCCGCGGTCATCCGATCGCAGGCGCGGCTCGACTACCCGGGCGTCGCCGCGGCGCTGCGCGGTGACTTCCGCGGCCGCCGCGAGTCGTACCGACCGTGGCTCGGCGAGCTGACCCGGTTGAACAACCTGGCCCAGGCGCTGCGGGTCCAGCGCAAGGCCCGCGGCACGCTCGATCTCGATCTGCCCGAGGCCAAGGTCATCCTCGACGCCGACGATCCGCGGCTGGTCCGCGACGTCGTGCGGTCGAAGGGCGACGCCGACGTCAAGGGCGCGTACCAGCTGGTCGAGGAGTTCATGATCGCGGCCAACGAGTCGGTCGGTCGGTTCTTCCGCACCCGCGATCTGCCGACGGTGTGGCGGGTCCACGCGCCGCCCAAGCGGACCCGCGTCGAGGAGCTGGCCGAGATCCTCGGCGGCCTCGGCATCGTGGTCGACATCGATCGGGCGATGACGCCGCTCGGCATGAAGGAGGTGCTCGAGCACGTCGCCGCGACCTCGGCGGCGCGGTCGCTGTCGTTCCTGGTGCTGCGATCGCTGAAGCAGGCGGTGTGGGACACCGTGCCGGTCGGCCACTTCGGCCTGGCGTCGGGCGAGTACCTGCACTTCACGTCGCCGATCCGCCGCTATCCCGACCTGATCGTCCATCGGCTGTTGAAGCACTACCTGCATCGCGACGGCCTGCCGTCGGGCGGGGCCTACCGCGAGCCGCCGCCGACCGTCGACAAGCTCGCCGAGCTGGCGGCCGGCGCCAGCGCCCACGAGCGCCGCGCGATGGAGGCCGAGCGCGAGGCGGTCGCGATGTATCGCGCGTACCTGATGCGCGATCAGATCGGCGAGCGCTTCACCGGCACGGTGTCGGCGGTGACCAGCTTCGGCGCGTTCGTCGAGATCGATCAGCCGTTCGTCGAGGGCTTGATCCGGATCGACTCGCTCGGCACCGACGTCGGCTACGACGAGGCCCACCTGCGGCTGCGGGCGCGGCGCTCGGGCTTCACGCTGGCGATGGGCGACACCGTCGAGGTCGAGCTGATCAACGTGTCGGTGCCGCGGCGCCGCCTCGAGCTGCGCCTCGCCAACGCGCCGACCTTGGAGGCGCGGCCCGAGGAGCCACGCGAGCCGCGGCCGCCGCGTCGTGATGCACGGCCCGCGCGTCGCGAGGACTTGCCGCACACGCCGCGCGCCGACTTGCAGCGACGGGCGCGGACCGGTCGCGTCGTCGCGGCGGCGAACCCGCGCGCGAAGCCCGCCAAGGGCAGCGCGAAGGTCTCGAAGTCGGGCCGCCCGATGCTGAGCGTGTCGCACCACAAGCCCGGCGGCAAGAAGGCGAAGTAGCTCAGCGCTTCCGGACCTGGGCGGTGAGTTGCTCGCGCTCGGCGTCGGTGAAGTGGGGCAGGTCCCAGCCGATCCACTCGGCGACGTCGGGCTGCGTGAACGTGTACTGCTCGGGGCCGGTCAGGCGCAGGATCGCCGCGAGGACGAGGTCCGACACCAGGAACGTGCGCCGGTACCACGGGTCGTCGTAGCTCGCGCCGTCGCCGAGGTGCGCGCGCAGCGCGTCGACGATCGCCGCGGTGGCGCGGTCGCGCCGCGGGTAGCCCTTGAAGTCGATCCGCCCCAGCAGGTAGGCGGCGAGGCCGCGCAACTCGGGGTCGGTCAGGCACGCGATCAGCGCGTCGTCGACCGCCGGGTCCTCGCGAAA
>JAYTAJ010000305.1:0-10214 GCA_043737575.1 Myxococcales bacterium
ACCGTGGATTCAAGACCGCGTGAGCTACCAACGGATGCGGTTCCAGGACGACCCGGCCGTCGCGGACTCGCTCGAGCAGGACGCCCTGCGCCAAGAGCCGAACCCGCCGCTCGAGATCGAGCTCGCGCCCATCGGTGTCCGTGACCGCGACGATCGCCTGCGTGTCGCCGGGCAAGAGCGCACGGCGAAAGCTCTCGCGTTGATCGTTGATGGCATCCGACAGATCGGTCTTGTCCGGCCACGGGGCGCCGCGCTTGGCGCGGGCGTACGTCCCCGCGTCGGCTACGAGCTGCAAGAAGACCCGTGGCAATCCGCCGCTGAACTTGGACGCACGCCCCAAGAGCGGCGTCATCGACTCCGGCAGAGCCACGCGCAGACGCTGCGCGAGCACGCGCCCGAAGAACTCCATGGCCGCAGTCGCAGCTGCGCCGTAGGTATCGAAGGCCGCGACGCGGTGCAGGCGTTCTCCGGCTCGGAGGATCGACTCGGTGCCGCCCCCGAACGCGGCGTGCCACGGGATGATGACGATCAGGTCGACGTACTCAGGCAGCTGCGACAACGCCTCGAAGATCTCTCGCGCGCCCGGGCCAGGGAGCATCTTCTCGAGGCCATCGATGAGCAGCGCGACGCGCTGCTGCTTGGCGCTACGCGCGACTTCATCGAGCGCGGCCCGGGCAGCGACTGCGCCGCTTGCGGTGAAGCTCTTCGTCCCGCCGACCATCGTTTGCACGGCGGCCGCGAGTGACTTGGAGAGCGACACGCCAAACCGATCGCGGGCGGTGCTGACGACGACGTGAGCAATGAGCTCCATGAGCTCGTCGGCCGAGAGTCGATGCACGTTGGTCATGCGATCGACCTGCACCAAGCACACGACGTGCGTCGCCTCGAGCACATTCGCCGCCTGCGCCAGCTCGGTGCTCTTGCCCACCCCGGTCGGTCCGCTCACCAAGACTGCGCTGCCACCAGCGTCGACCCAGTTGGCGATCACACCTCCGCCCCCACTGGGGCGCCAGACATACGCGTCGTCACCAGGACCCAGCGGCCTATGCGGCGCGAGCAACCGCCAGTCCGGGATCGATTCGTCCGCCATGACTACGCCCACATCCTACCCGCGCGCCGATCGCGAGGCCAAGCCCCGCGCGCCTGCTACTCCTGCGCGAACGCGGTCGAGCTGGCGCGGGTCGGCTTGCCGACCGGCGGGAAGTTGTCGCACGCGGCCTGGAAGGTATCGAGCGCCTGGGCCAGGACCGGCGCGAGGTCACCGCCGCAGATGTCGCCGAACACGACGTTGGCGCCGGCCTGCTGCGCGAACTGCTTCAGGCGCTCGCCCTCGACAGCGGTGCCGAAGGATGACTCGCAGTTGGTCTGGCCGGCGATCACCGCGGCGGCCCAGCGACCGCGGTCGCCCTTGATCTGATCGAGCGAGGCGATCACCTCGGCCGGCATCTGCAGGTTGGGATCGCCATCGCAGGCGTCGCCGGTGGTCGTGAACGTGGTCGCGGTGTGCGAGCAGTCGTCCTCGTCGGTGAGGATCACGATGCCGAGCAGCGCGTCGTCGCGGAGGAAGCCGGGGTTGGTCGCGGGCATCGCCGCGAGCTGGGCGGCGCGCAGCTGCATCTCGATGCCGGGTCCGCTGGTGCCGACGTCGGCGGCGCACGCGAACGTCGACGGCATGTTGGGATCGGTGCGCTCGAGCCAGCGCCGCGTCATGCCGCACGACTGGCGGAACTCACCGTCGTCGCCGCTCTGCGGCGTGGTGATCGGCGGGAACGGCGGGAACGGCGGCGTCGTCGGGATCTGGGTCGTGATCGTCGCGGTGATGCCGGTCGTCGTGATCGCGGCGCGGTAGTCGAGCTCCTCCCCGGTCGTGGTGACGTAGGTGTTGAGCACGTTCGCGAACATCGGGAAGTTGGTCGCGAGGTTGCCCTGCTCCTGCGACATCGAGCCGGAGTCGTCGATGATGAAGATGAGATCCATCTTGCGACAGGCCTCGGAGGTGACGTCGGGGGCGTCGATGCCGCCGGCGTCGATCGGCGGCATGTCGTCGTCGTCGTCGCCGCTGCCGTTGGGGCCGCAGGCAGCGAGCGAGAGCGAGACCGGCAGGGCGAGAGCGAGAGCGAGGAGGTGAGACAGACGACGCATGTGCTTCTCCAAGGTGACGAGCTCGTGGCGCTCCCCAGCGCGACGCGCGAACCGTAACACCGGGCCCCGCGGCGCCGGAACGTCTATCCTCTGTCGAGGCCGCCACATCGTCTGTCGCGCGGTCGCCGGGTTTGGCCGGACCACACGGCGGCCACGCGGTCGTGCTACCACGGGCCATGCGCGCGAAGCCCCACGGGTACCGTCAGCCCGCCGAGTGGGACCACCACGAAGCGGTGTGGACTGCGTGGCCCCACCTCATCGACGAATGGGCCGAAGGCCTCCACGCACCGCGGGCGTCGCTCGCCAAGATGATCGCCGCGATCGTCGACCGCGGGCCGACCGGACCGCGCGGCGAGCGGGTCGAGCTGCTGTGCGCCGACGCCGCGACCGAGGCCGACGCCCGGGCCCGGCTCGGCTCGGCGGCCGCGGGCGTGCGGTTCCATCGCGCCCACTACGGCGACGTCTGGCTGCGTGACACCGGGCCGATCTTCGTCGTGCGCGACGGCGACCGCGCCGCCGCGTGCTTCGACTGGAACGGCTGGGGCGGCAAGTACGTCATGCCCGGCGATCCGACGGTGTCCGTGTGGGTCGCGGGCGCGGCCGGGGTCCCGGCCTGGAGCCAGGGCTTCATCCTCGAGGGCGGCGCGGTCGAGGTCGACGGCGACGGCACCATCCTCACGACCCGGCAGTGCCTGCTCGGCGGCAACCGCAACCCCGGCCTCGACGAGGCCGCCGCGACCGCGGTCTTGATCGACGCGCTCGGCGGCGAGCGAGTGATCTGGCTCGATCACGGCCTCGAGAACGATCACACCGACGGCCACATCGACACGATCGCCCGCTACGTCGCGCCGGGCGTGGTCGCCGCGATGACGCCGACCGACGACGATCCCAACGCCGCGGTGCTCGCCGCGATCATCGCGTCGCTCGGCGCCGCCCAGGACGCCCGCGGCCGCACGCTCGAGGTCGCCACCGTGCCGTCGCCCGGCGCGGTCCGCGACGCCGCGGGCGCGCTGATGCCGGCCAGCTACCTCAACTTCTACATCGCCAACACCACGGTCGTCGTGCCGACCTATCGCGCCGCCAACGACGCCGCCGCGGTCGAGGCGATCGCCAAGCTGTTCCCCGATCGCCGCGTGGTCGGCGTCGACTGCTACCCGGTGCTGGTCGGCGGCGGCGGCTTCCACTGCACGACGCAGCAGGAGCCGGGATGACCCGCCCGGTCGACACCATGGGCCGTCGACCTGCTTCGCAGTCGACGGTCACCGTCGCCGCGCTGCAGTCGGCGTTCACCGACGACGTCGCCACCAACGTCGAGCGCGTCATCGGCCAGATCCGCGACGCCGCCCAGGCCGGGGCCCAGATCATCCTGCCGTCGGAGCTGTTCGAGGGCCACTACTTCTGCCGCCAGCAGCGCGAGGACGACTTCGCCCGCGCTCGTCCGGTTGCCGGACATCCGACCCTGGCCCGCCTCGCCGCCCTCGCCGCCGAGCTCGGCGTCGTCATCCCGGTGTCGTTCTTCGAGCAGGATGGCCCCGAGTACTACAACTCGATCGCGGTGTTCGACGCCGACGGCACGCTGGCCGGCACCTACCGCAAGAGCCACATCCCCGACGGCCCCGGCTACCAGGAGAAGTTCTTCTTCAAGCCCGGCAACACCGGCTTCCGCGCCTTCGCGACCCGCTTCGCGACGATCGGCGTCGGCATCTGCTGGGACCAGTGGTTCCCCGAAGCGGCGCGGGCGATGACCCTCGCGGGCGCCGAGCTGCTGTTCTATCCGACCGCGATCGGCACCGAGCCCGAGGAGCCCGACTTCGACAGCAAGGACAGCTGGCAGCGGGTGATGATCGGCCACGCGGTCGCCAACACCATCGGCGTCGTCGCGTCGAACCGCATCGGCGTCGAGGGCGACGGCGCAGGCGCCATCACCTTCCACGGCAGCTCGTTCATCTGCGATCACCGCGGCGACAAGCTCGCCGAGTGCGATCGCACCAGCGCGGGCGTCATCACCGCGACGTTCGACCTCGATCAGCTCGAGCGGGCCCGCGCCAGCATGGGCTTCTTCCGCGACCGCCGCCCCGAGCTGTACGGCTCGCTCGTGCGCTGACGACGCGTTATCTTCGCCCCATGCACCTCTTCGTCCGTGCCGTCGTCACTGGCTTCGCGTTCTCGCTGGGCGCCGCGCTGTACCGGAAGGTCTCGAAGCGGCTCGGCCTCGACGATCCGCCCAAGAACGGCGAGGCGGCGGCGGCGATCACCGCCGATCCGCCGTGTCACTGAGCGGATCGGATCAGCGCAGCGGCAGGACGATGCCGAACGAGTCGTCGTTCGTCGTCTCGGTCTGGGTCATGCCAGCGCCGCGGTGACCGATGAGCAGCACGTTGCCGCCCGACACCGCCGCGCCCCAGAACTGCTCGGCGCCGGTGCCGAGCGAGAACCGGTTGATGCCGGTGCCGTACGACGTGTCGAGCATGCCGTCGGCGGTGAGGATCGCGAACACCGCGTCCTGGGCCGGATCGTTGCCCGGCCCGGTCGAGCCGATCATCAGCGTCTTGCCACCCGGCAGCGCCAGCGCGCTGCGGCAGTTGTCGGCGAGCGCCGCGGCCGATGGATCGAACACCACCGCGCCGTTGGGCGCGCCGCCGAACCCGGTGTCACGCACGCCGGTCGTCGAGTCGAACTTGAGCGACACGAAGTCGTTGGTGGTGCCGGTCGCGCGGCCGTAGCCACCGGTCGTGAACGTCGCGCCGTGGATCGCGAGGCCGTAGATCTCGGTCTGCAGCGCCAGCACCTGCTCGTGGAACACGCCGCCGCCGGCGAAGCCGGGGATCAACCCGCCCGCGGGCGTCAGCTTGTAGACGACCGGCTGCACCGAGCCGACGCCGACCGAGTTGGCGTAGCCCGACGCGATCACGCCGTCGCTGAGCGCGTCGATGCCGCGCGGGTTCGCGCCCGACTCCTGGAGGTCGAGCGTGAACTTGCCGTCGCCCGCGAAGGTCAGGTCCTGGGCGCCATCGACCGACAGCTTCACGACCGTGAAGTCGGTGTCGGTGCGCGGCGTGCCCGCCGAGCTGGTGCCCTCGGCGCGGCTGTTGGCGTGGACGTACAGCTCGCCCGCGGCGTTGGTCGCGATGCCGCGCGCGCCATCGAGCCCGACCAGCGCGGCGCCGGTGTTGTGGGCGGTGTTGAGGTCGAGGACGCGCACGCCGGCGACGCCGAAGGTCGCGTCGAGCGTGCCGTTGGTGTTGAGGCGCAAGAGCGCGACGTCGCGATCCAGCGGGTTGGTGAGGTTGGCGATGGTCCCCGACACGACGATCTGGCCGCCCGGCTGCACCACCAGATCGATCTCGCCGCTGCCGCCGACGAACGCCAGCGCGGTCGTCGCGACGCCGCCGGTGCCGAAGGTCGGATCGGGCCCGGTGATCGACATCCTCGCGACCGTGATCAGGCGCGCGCCGGTCGGCGTCTGCGCCGCGAAGCCGGCCACGTAGAACATGCCGCCGGGCGCGGCCGCGGCGGTCATCAGCTGATCGGGGCCCATCATCGCGAGCGGGATGCCGAACGGCGTCGGCGGCACGAACGGCAGCGGGCCGTCGGTCATCGGCGCGTCGATCGCCGGCGCGTCGATGGTGCCGGCGTCGATCGTGGCGCCGTCGACCGCGATCGGCGCGTCGGTGGCGACGTGCTCGTCGTTGTCGCCGCAGGCGGCGAACAGCAGGACTCCGGAAGCAAAGCAGGCAAGCGTCTTCATACGTGGCTCCTCGTGGTCCGCGGTCAGAAGTGGCCCTTGTAGCCGACGACGATCAGCCGCGGAGGGTTGGGCCGCGCGCCGTAGGGGCGTCGCGACGCGATGACCTGCTCGTCGAGCAGATTGGAAACCGTGGCGTAGAGCTCGGCGGCGCGATGCAGCCGAGCGTGGGCGTCGAGATCGATCGTCAGCGCCGCCTCGCCGCGCGCCGCCGCCGGGATCGCGCCCTGGCCAGCGACGTCGCGGACCTCGCCGCGCCACCGCACCGCGGCGCCGAGCTCCCAGCGCGGCGCGACCGCGGTGACCGCGAGCGACACCTGATGCTCGGGCAGGTACGGCAGCTCGTCGCCGCGCTCGACGTCGCCCCAGCCGGCGAAGTCCGACGCGAACGCGGTCTGGAACGACGAGCCGGTGTACGTGTACGCCAGCGCGATCGGCAGCGCGAGCTCCGCCGGCAGCGGCACCTCGGCGGCGACCTGGGCCTCGGCGCCCCAGACATGGACCTTGCCGCCGTTGAACTCGTCGCCCTCCTGCATCGCGCTGCAGCCGGTCGAGAACGTGCAGCTGCCCTTGAGGTTCTGGTAGTCGCTGAAGAAGCCGATCGCGTCGACCGCGAGGTGATCGCTGCGCCAGCGCCCGCCGGCCTCGTAGTTGATGCTGGTCTCGGGCTGGACGTCGGTCGCCGTCGACGGTGCGACCGGGACGAAGCCGCGGTGGACGCCGGCCAGCACCTCGATCTGATCGGTCAGGTGAACCAGCGCGCCCGCGCCCGGGATGACGACCGCGTAGTCGTCGTCGTGGCCGAGCTCGGTGCGCCAGTCGACGAAGCGGGTGTCGATCAGCTCGACCCGCAGCCCGGCCCCGACCTCGAGCCGCCGCCACAGCATTCGATCCTGCGCGTGCAGCGCCAGCGCGATCGTCTCGGCGCGGCTGTTGACCACCAGCGCCCGCGGCCGATCCGATCGGACCAGCACGCCGCCCATCATCTGGTAGCCGTCCTCGGTGCGGCGGCGATCGGCACGATCGAAGTGGATCCGGACGCCGGCGTCGAGGTGATGCGCGACCGGCCCGGTGCGAGCCTCGGCCGACAGCCGGGTCTGCACCCCCTGCGAGGTGAACTTGCGATCGTTGGTGCCGAGGATCAGCTCCTCCTCGGGCGACGACGCGTCGAGCGCGCCGGTGAGGATCGCGTAGTAGATCGCGTTGGAGCCGGTGTCGGGCGCCGCGAGGATGCCGTTGAAGTCGCGCTCGCCGACGAAGCCGTCGACCTTGCCCCAGGCCCGGGTGAAGCGGTGGCGATAGGCGTTGGTCTCGATCCGCAGCCGCGGCGACAGCGCGAGGTGGTGATCGGCGCGCAGCCGCCAGTGGTCCCAGGTCATCTCGTCGCGCTGGGTCGCGGCGTAGCGGCGCTGCGGCGTCGCGCGAAAGTCGGCCTCGGACAGGCCGGTGTAGGTCTCGCGCGAGGTCTCGTCGGCCCAGCCGAGCCGCAGATCGAGGCGGCTCGACAGGCGCGCGTCGGGATCGGCGGCGCGGTGCAGCCACAGCGACGCGTCGTCCTTGTCGAAGCCGGTGTCGCCGCCGCCGTCGAGCTGCTTGAAGCCGTCGGTGCGGAGCTTCACGTACTCGGCCATCACGCCCCAGCGACCGCGGCGCTCGGCGGCGCGGGCGTGCAGCTTGCCGTAGCGATCGGAGCCGCCCGCCAGATCGACGTAGGCCGCGCGCGCCTCGGGCATCGGCGCGCCGATCAGATCGATCGCACCGCCGACGGTGTTGGGGCCGTACTGGATCGCCGACGGACCCTTCACGACGTCGATGCGCGACATCCGCGTGACCAGCGGGAAGTAGTACGCCGCGGGCGCCGAGTACGGCGCGGGCGCGATCAGCACGCCGTCTTCCATCAGCGTGATCTTGGCGCTGCGCTCGGCGGCGGCGCCGCGCATGCCGATGTTGGGGCGCAGGCCATAGCCGTCCTCGTCGCGCAGGTACACCCCCGCGACCCCGGCCAGGACGTGATGGATGTCGTCGTGCTCGCCGCGCTCGAGCACCTCGGTGCCGACCGAGCTCTGGGCGCCCGGCGGCGCCGAGTCGACCAGCTCGATGACCTCGACCGGCTCGGCGGCCTCGACCAGCGCCGCGATCGCCGCGTCCTCGGCGTCGTCGGCGTCGGCCGCGATCGGCGCAGCCAGCAGCGCGAGCGCGCTAATCGTTGTCCGTCGCCACGTCATCGGGAATGTCGAGCGCGAGCACGGTGAGGAACTGGCTCTTGAGATCGTCGGTGACCGCCTTGGTCGCGACGTGCAGCGCGACGACGTCGGCGTAGCGATCGGTGAGCGCGCCGCGGAAGCTGTCGGGCAGCGCGTCGACCGCGGCGATCGCGGCGTCGAGGTTGGCGACCAGGCGATCGGCCAGCGCGGCCGAGCCGACCGCGCGCAGGAAGTCTTCGAACGACGGCCCGTCGGCGGTCGCGGTGGTGCCGGTGAACACCGCGCGCACGGTGCGGAGGTTGATGCGGATCGCCGCGGTCGCGCGATCGGCGAAGCGCAGCTCGATCTCGCGCTCGCACGGCGCCTGGATCGTGCCGCACGCGTTCATCGCGATGCCGGCCGCCTCGCCGACCTTCATGTCCTTCACCATCCTGTCGAGATAGAACAGCGAGTCGGACACCAGGTTGATCGCCGCCTGCGCCGACGGGATCGCCGAGCCGCTGCCGCCCGCGCCCGCCAGCTCGCCAGCGTAGTCGCCGCCGCCCGGATGCCAGGCGTCGGCGATCGCGGCGGTGGTGGTCGCGACGTCGCCCGCGATCGATCGCGCCAGCGCGCACCGCGCCGCTGGCAGCGACGCGCCGAGGCCATCCCAGCCCGCGGGCGTGACCGGGCAGGTGTGCGCGGTCGAGGTCGGATGCAGCAGGTACTCGATCGCCGCGAGCGAGCGGACGTTGTTGAGGCGCGTCGCCGCGTCGTAGCTGCCGGGCTCGGTCCAGCGGACCACGACGTCGCGATCGATCCCGCAGGTCGACAACAGCGGCCAGCCGTAGACCCGATCGCGGAGCGCGCGATCGTCCATCGCGGCCGGGCCGACCAGCGCCGCGTCGACCGCCTCCCAGGCGTCCATCGCCTCGCCCCACGCCGCGCGCGCCGCGGTCTCGGTCGCCGCGACGTCGCCGCTGCCGCCGAGCGCCGCGCAGTACGCGTCGAGCGCGGCGGGCACCGCGGCGGCCTCGGCCGCGGCGGCGTCGTGGAGCGGCACCAGCACCGCGTCGACCAGGTGGCGCAGCATCGCGGCGCGATCGAAGCCGTCGGGCGGCCGGGCGTCGGTCGCCGGCGCGTCGTCGTTGCCACATCCGGCGAGCGCGAGCGCGACCACGGCGGACACGGACGTTCGGAGCGGCGACATCGAGGCTGTGGTCTCACAGTTGAAAATGAATTTCAACTTCCAAATCAGTAAAGTTCGGCGCGCGGCGCGATCGCGTAGGATGCGCGGACCGTGACCCCGCATCGCCCGTGGTCGCGCTGGTGGCAGCGCGCCGAGGCGCCGACCGACATCGCGTCGCTCGCCGCGTTCCGCATCGTGTTCGGCACGGTGATGTGCTTCGGGCTGTGCCGCTTCCTGGCGTCGGGCTGGATCGAGCAGATCTACGGCGAGCCGCGCTTCTTCTTCCGCTACCCCGGCTTCGCCTGGGTCGAGCCGTGGCCGGTCGGCGCGATGTACGCCCACTACGCGGTGCTCGCCGCCCTCGCCCTCGCGATCGCGGTCGGCGCCTGGTACCGGCTGTCGCTCGCGCTGTTCGTCGTCGGCTTCGCGTACACGCAGCTCATCGACGTCACCAACTACCTCAACCACCACTATCTGGTGGTGCTGCTCGGCGCGCTGTTGTTCTGCATGCCCGCCCACGCCGCGTGGTCGATCGACGCCTGGCGCCGCCCCGCCGTCGCGCGCGCCACCGTGCCGTGGTGGTGCATCGCGCTCCTGCGGTTCCAGGTCGGCGTGGTCTACGTGTTCGCCGGGCTCGCCAAGGCCAAGACCGACTGGCTCGTCCACGCCCAGCCGCTCGGGCTGTGGTTGCCCGCGCGCGCCGAGACGCCGATCGTCGGCGGCTGGTTCGACGAGCCGTGGTTCGCCTACGCGATGAGCTGGGGCGGCTTCCTGTTCGACACCACGATCGTGGTGTGGCTGTCGTGGGCGCGGACGCGGCGGTTCGCCTACGTCGCGCTGATCGGCTTCCACGGCGCGACCGGCTACCTGTTCAACCTCGGCATGTTCCCGCTGATCATGACCAGCGCCGCGCTGGTGTTCTTCTCGTCGAGCTGGCCGCGCGCGATCGTCGGCT
>JAYTAJ010000306.1:0-1888 GCA_043737575.1 Myxococcales bacterium
TTGCGCGGTGCGGACCTCGACCTCGGCCCAGCCGATCGTGATCACCTCGATCGCGCGCGGGCGACCCTTGCGGTAGCCCATCACGCGGCGCGGCGCGAGGCCGTCCTCGTCGGCGGTGCTGGGATCGAAGCGCGGCGGCTCGGGCTCGGCGGCCGAGCGATGGGCGGTGCGGTCGCGTCGGAGATCGGAGTGCGCGACCGACAGCACGCCGATCGAGACGATGGCGACGATCGCGGCGGCCCCCAGGATTCGCATCGAAGCTCAAGCTAGCATCGGGACCGTCGCCGCGCCGGTCGGTTCGCTCGCCCGCCGCAGCCATCGGGACAAGCTGCTTGCCGCGCAGAAAGTATGCGCATAGTGTATGCGCATGAGCCTGCCTACCTCCACCCGATCACGCAAGGTCCCGACCAACCTGTCCGTGCGGAGCGATCTGGTGCGCGACGCCCGCGCGCTGCATCTCAACATCTCGGAGATCGTGGAGAAGGCGCTGGAGCAAGCGCTCGCCGAACATCGGCGCGCGGCGTGGCTGGCCGAGAATCGCGAGTCCATCGACAAGTACAATGCGCGCGCCGAGAAGCACGGCGTGTTCAGCGACGCCTGGCGACGCTTCTGATGGCCCAGTTCGATCTGCACCGCAATCCGCGCGGCGGCGCCTACCCCCTACTGTTGGATCTGCAGGCCGATCTGCTCGCGACGCTGGTGACTCGGGTGGTGGTGCCGCTGATGTCGGCGCGGCGCTACGGCGCTCGGCCGATCACGCGTCTCAACCCGACCGCGGTCGTGAACGGCGTGGAGTACGTCCTGCTGTTCCAGGAGCTCGCCGCGGTACCGCCCGTCGCGCTCGGCGAGAAGGTCGGCTCGCTCGCGTCGCGTCGCGCCGAGCTCGTCGCCGCGCTCGACCTCCTGTTCACGGGCTCCTGATCGAAGTCAGAGGTGCGTCGCGGCGAGGTCGGGGCCGTACCGAGCGACGAGGGCGGCGGTGACGTGCGAGCGGTGGCAGGCGTGAGGATCGCGCTCGAGCAGGTGCGGCGACGCGCTCGCCCGCAGGCGAGGGTGTGGCCCTCGAGCCAAGGGACTGGCGGTTGACGCGGTGCCGCGCTGCGTCGTATGCAAGGCCATGCGACTGACCTGGATGATCCTCGCGACGGTGGCAGCGACGGGGTGCAACACTGAGGAGGGCGGCGGGCCCGAGGAGACGGCGGTGGTGGGCTTCTGCGCTGACGGCGAGACGCCGTCCTCGAGCGGCGCGGCGTTGCTGGCGCGCGCGCCGACGAGCTTCCGCACCGAGTGCCTGAACGGCGTGTACGAGAACCGGGGCGTCGTGCAGGGCGGCGACTTCTACAGCAACGAGTACGTCAGCCGGATGGAGCTGCGCGACGGGTTCGCGCTGGCGGCGATCCGCTGCACGTTCGAGGGCCCGGCCAGCAACCCGCCGGGCGAGTGGGAGGCGCGCGACGTGATGGCCACGGTGAGCGTCCCGCTCGCCGTGCACGACTGGGGCCTCGAGTTCCTCGAGTCGGCGAACGACACGGCGCAGGATCCGTTCTATGTCTCGAGCTGTGAGACGTCGTTGACCGCGGTGCGCTGGCCGTTCTGCGTGTCGTCGCCGGGCCCCGTGTACGCGAGCCCGCCCGACGGGGAGACCACCTGCGTGCACATCGACAACCAGGGCCTGCAGCTCATCACGCAGACCACGAGCGGGTCGTCGAACTTTCCGATCGCGCGGAAGATCGGCGACTGACGACGCTGCGCTCGACGACGGCGTTCGGGCAGGCCAGCCCGGTCACGGCACGTCGAGGGGGCCGCCCCACCAGGCGGTGCCGTCGTGGCGGGCGAGGAGGGAGCCGCCCCAGGCGAAGAGGTGATCGGCGACGACGCGGACGCGGTG
>JAYTAJ010000307.1:0-10213 GCA_043737575.1 Myxococcales bacterium
CCGCGCCGCAAGGTCTACCGCGGCCCGACGATCGACCTGAACTACAAGGACGCCGACATCCACGATCTGCTCCGCGGCCTCGCCACCGCGGGCCGGGTCAGCATCATCGTCCCCGACGAGGTCCGCGCCAGCGTCACCGTGCAGCTCAAGCGCGTGCCCTGGGATCAGGCGCTCGACGTCATCCTCGCCTCGAAGGGCATGGCCTACCGCAAGGAGGGCAACATCTATCGGGTCGGCATCAAGACCACGCTCGACGCCGAGGACGAGGCCGAGGCCGCGCGCAAGAAGGCGCTGATCGAGCTCGAGTCGCCCAAGCCCGACGTGTTCCGCCTGAACTACGCCGACGCCGCCGGGCTGCAGCAGGTGCTGTCGCCGCTGCTGTCCCCGAAGGGCCGCCTCGAGGTCGACACCCGCTCGAACTCGATCATCATCAACGACGTCGCCGCCAGCCGCCGCGACATCATCGATCTCGCCGCGCGGCTCGACACCCAGACGCCGCAGATCTCGATCGAGGCTCGCATCGTCGAGGCGCGGTCGGGCTTCCGCCGCGAGTTCGGCATCCAGTGGGGCGGACGCGCCGGCACCAGCGCCGCGGGCGGCAACGCGACTGGCCTGATCTTCCCGTCGACGATCGGCTTCACCGGCGGCGCCGACGATCCGACCAACAAGCCGTCGACCGGCATCGCGTCGCCGTCGGACTTCGCGGTCAACCTGCCTGCCACCAGCCAGAACGGCGCGCTCGGCATGACCCTCGGCTCGGTCGGCGGCAACGTCAACATCAACCTCCGGCTGTCGGCGCTCGAGGACTCGGGCACCGCGCGCATCATCTCGGCGCCGAAGGTCACCGTGCTGAACAACGTCGAGGCGACGATGAAGCAGGGCATCAAGATCCCGATCTCGCAGGTCTCGGCCCAGGGCACCCAGACCGTGTTCGTCGAGGCCAACCTCGAGCTCAAGGTCACCGCCAACGTCTCGCTGCGCGACTGCGCGGTGGTGATGGACGTCGCGGTGTCGAAGGCCGAGCCCGACTTCTCGCGCCTCGGCGCCCGCGGCGATCCGACGATCCAGAACCGCGAGGCGTCGAGCCGCCTCCTGGTCGCCGACGGCGAGACCGCGGTGATGGGCGGCATCTACACCCGCTCGACCAGCCTCAACTACAGCAAGATCCCGTTCCTCGGCGACATCCCGGTCCTCGGCTGGCTGTTCAAGCGTCGTCAGGAGCAGGACGATCGCGCCGAGCTCCTGATCTTCATCACGCCGAAGATCACCAACAAGTCCGTCCTGCCCTGCACGCAGTGATCGCGTGGCCCCCGTCTTCCTGATCGGCTTCCCCGCCGCGGGCAAGACCACGGTCGGCCGCCGTGCCGCCGCCGCGCTGGGCCGTCGCTTCGTCGATCTCGACGACGTGATCGCCGCGGCCGCGGGCGCCTCGGCCGCCACCCTGGTCGGCGCCGACGAGCCGCGGTTCCGCGCCCTCGAGGCCGCGGCGCTGCGCCGGCTGATCGACGGCGGCGTCGACGACGCGATCGTCGCGACCGGCGGCGGCGCCGCGCTCCACGGCGACAACCTCGCGCGCATGAAGGCCGCGGGCCTGGTGGTCGCGCTCGCGGTCGAGCTCGACGACGCGCTGGCTCGCGCGGTCGGCGGCGCCCGGCCGCTCTTGGCCCGGCCGCGCGCCGAGCTCGAGGCGCTCTACCAGCGCCGCGCGCCGATCTACCGCCGCGCCCACGCTGCAGTCGCGACCGCGGGCCGCCGGGTCGACGACGTCGCCGACGCGGTGGTCGCGCTGATCGCCCGCGCCGATCATCACCCGCCGTCGCCGTGGGTCTGCCTCGACGAGCGATCGTATCCGATCGTGGTCGGCGCCGCGCCGCTGGCCGATCAGCTGGCGCGGTTCGTCGCGCCCGGCGTGCTGATCGCCGATCGCAACCTCGCGCCGTGGATCGAGCCGGTCCGCGCCGCGCTCGGCGGCGTCGCGGTCGAGCTGATCGAGCCGGGCGAGGCCTCGAAGTCGCTCGCGGTCTACGCCGACCTCGCGGCGCGGCTGATCGCGCGCGGCCTCGATCGCGCCAGCACGATCTACGCGCTCGGCGGCGGCGTCGTCGGCGATCTCGCCGGCTTCGTCGCGGCGACGCTGTACCGCGGCGTCGCGATCGTCCACCTGCCGACCACGCTGGTCGCGATGATCGACTCCGCGATCGGCGGCAAGACCGCGGTCGACGTCGCCGCCGGCAAGAACCTGCTCGGCGCGTTCCACCAGCCGCGCGCCGTCGTCGCCCACCTGCCGACGCTGGCGACCTTGCCGCCGCGCGAGCGTCAGGCCGGCTTCGGCGAGCTGTGGAAGTACGCGCTGCTCGACGGCACCGCGCTGTGGGACGCCACCGCCGCGCTCGCGCCCTGGGCCGCCACCCGCGAGCCGCCACCCGCCGCCGCCGCCGCGGTGATCGAGCACGCCGCCGCGATCAAGGCCGCGATCGTCAGCGTCGACGAGCGCGAGCAGACCGGCCTGCGACTCTTGCTCAACCTCGGCCACACCGTCGGTCACGCCATCGAGGCCGCCGCCGACTGGCGCCTGCTCCACGGCGAGGCGGTCGGCCTCGGCCTGATCGCGATGGCGCGCATCTCGCATCGCCTCGGCCTCGGCGCCGCCGACCTCGAGCCGCGTCTCACCGCCGCGCTCACCGCGACCGGCCTGCCGACCGAGCTCAGCCCGTGGCTCACCGCCGCGACCCTCGACCGCATCGGCGTCGACAAGAAGCGCGCTGGCGGCAACGTTCGCTTCGTCGCCTGCGTCGACCTCGGGGATTGCCGGGTGATCGAGGTCCCGACCGCGTCCTTCGCCGATCTTTTGCGACCCTGAGTCGTCCTTTGCTACGATCACGTCCCGAGGAGGGTGCAATGTCCCGCCCACTGCTACGAGCTGTTCCGTTCGCCGCGCTCGCGCTCACCGCGTGCGTCGAAAACAACGCCGACTCCGGCTTCACCATCCTGCGCAACCTCGCGCCCGCCGAGGGCTGCGTCGTCGATCCCCAGGCCACCGAGTTCCGCTCGTCCGGACAGATCGAGGTCGCGGCGGTGCGCGGCTACTACCTGACGCCCGTCGCGCGCAACGACCTCGCGGTGGCGGGCAGCGCGACCGAGACCCAGCAGACCGTGTTCGTCGAGGGTGCCCAGATCGAGATCGAGTTCTACGATCGCGACTTCTTCACCGCCGAGGAGCAGACCCAGTTCCGCACCGACGGCCTCACCCGCTTCACGGTGCCGACCTCGGGCTCGATCGATCCCGACGGCGGCGTCGCCACCTTCGGCTTCGAGGTCGTGCCGCCCGCGCTGCTGAGGGCGATCGACGCCAAGCTCCCCGACTTCGTGCCCGGGGCCGCGGCGCCGTCGACCTTGCTCGACGTCCGCGTCCAGCTGGTCGGCATCCGCGCGGGCAGCTCGATCGAGTCCAACCGGTTCCGCTACCCGGTCGAGGTGTGCGACGGCTGCCTGTCCGACGACGCGGGCGCGTGCGACGCGCTGCCCAGCGACTTCAGCGGCGGCGAGGGCGGGGCCTGCAACCTCGAACAGGACGCCGTGCTGTCGTGCTGCACCGAGGGCACGGTCACGATCTGCCCCGCGCGATCGTCGGGCACCAAGACCTGAGGCGGGCCCGAAGTCTGATATATCTGCAACCGCGCCCGGGACGGCGTAGTCGAGGAGAGTTCTTTGTTCGCTGAAATCCTTCAGAAGGTCGTGGACAACGTCGATGGCGGACTCGGGGCCGTCGTCATGGGCCTCGACGGCATCCCCGTCGAGACCTACACCCGTCAGGCCGATCGCGTCGACATCACCACCATCGGGATGGAGTTCAGCTTCATCCTCACCCAGGTCCGCAAGGCCGCCGACAGCGTCAAGGTCGGGGCGTTCGAAGAGCTGACCGTGAAGGCCGATCGCCTCGTGGTGGTCTTCCGCATGCTGTCGCCGCAGTACTTCCTCGGCGTTGCGATCTCGAGCGACGGCAACTTCGGCAAGTGCCGTTACCTGATGCGCCTCGCCGCGCCCAAGCTCGTCGCCGAGCTATGAGGCGTCGCGGGTCATGAGCCGCCGCGCCAAGGCGACGGTCGGGCCGCGCATCCTGGTGATCCACGGCCCCAACCTCAACCTGCTCGGCACCCGCGATCCGCTGATCTACGGCTCGGTCACCATGGCCGAGATCGACGCCGAGCTGGTGCGGCGCGGCCGCGAGCGCGGCGCCGAGGTCGAGACCTTCCAGTCCAACCACGAGGGCGGGCTGGTCGACGCGATCCAGGGCGCGGCGTCGCGGTGCGCCGCGATCGTCATCAACCCCGGCGGCTACACCCACACCAGCGTCGCGATCCGCGATGCGATCGAGGCGGTCGGGCTGCCCGCGATCGAGGTCCACCTGTCGAACCTCCACGCTCGCGAGCCGTTCCGCCGCGAGTCCCTCGTCGCGGCGCGCTGCGTCGGACAAATCAGCGGGCTCGGCGCGCAAAGCTACTACCTGGGACTGGACGCCGCGTTGACGATTGTGGAACGTAGGCGCGCCGAACGGCGCTAGTCGCTCGGTCTCTCTGGGAAGAACATTCTTATGGCTACTGGTCGCAAGGGTTCCAAGCAGTCTCCTTCGAGGACACCGACGGCTCCGCCGACCGACGCTGCCAGCAGCAGCAGCGGTACCGATCTGGTCGCGATCGCGCGCGGCCTCGCCGCCGCGGTGTCGGAGCACGGGCTCACCGAGCTCATCATCGACACGCCCGAGGCGACGTTCACGGTGCGGCGCGGCGGCGTGCCGATGGTCGCGCTGGCCTCCGCGCCGCAGCCGGTGGTGACGCACCACGCCGCGCCCGCGGTCGCCGCCGCGGCGCCGTCGATGCTCGCGCCGACCCCGAAGCCGGTCGAGGACGACAACATCCACGTCGTCAAGTCGCCGTTCGTCGGCACCTTCTACCGCCGCGCCAACCCCGACTCGCCCGAGTACGTGAAGGTCAACGATCGGGTCAAGAAGGGCAGCGTGCTCTGCATCATCGAGGCGATGAAGCTGATGAACGAGATCGAGTCCGACATCGGCGGCACCCTGCTCGCCGTGCTCGCCGTGGATGGCGCGCCGGTCGAGTACGATCAGCCGCTGTTCAAGATCGCCCTCGCGTAGTCGGCCGCGTCGTCGCCATGTTCCACAAGGTCCTGGTCGCCAACCGAGGCGAGATCGCCCTCCGCATCATCCGCGCGCTGCGCGAGATGGGCTTGAAGTCCGTCGCGGTGTACTCGACCGCCGACGCCGACGCGCTGCACGTGAAGTTCGCCGATCAGGCGGTGTGCATCGGCCCGGCGCCGTCGCGGCTGAGCTACCTCAACATCCCGTCGCTGATCAGCGCCGCCGAGGTCACCGGCGCCGACGCGATCCATCCCGGCTACGGCTTTCTGTCCGAGGATCCCGAGTTCGCCGAGGTCTGCGGCAAGTGCAAGCTGGTGTGGATCGGCCCGCCGCCGTCGGCGATGCGCCTCATGGGCGACAAGATCAGCGCCCGCGCCGCGATGAGCGCCGCCGGGGTGCCGATCCTCCCCGGCTCGGGGACGATCAACAGCGAGGACGAGCTGCGCGACAACGCCGCGCGCATCGGCCTGCCGATCATCCTGAAGGCGGCGGCCGGCGGCGGTGGCCGCGGCATGAAGATCATCCACGACGCCGGCCGGCTGGTGAACGACTGGAACACCGGCAAGGCCGAGGCGCTCGCCGCGTTCGGCAACCCCGACATGTACATGGAGCGGTACTGCGAGCGGCCGCGCCACATCGAGGTCCAGGTCGTCGGCGATCGCCACGGCAACTACCTGCACCTCGGCGAGCGCGAGTGCTCGATCCAGCGTCGCCACCAGAAGGTCATCGAGGAGGCGCCGTCGCTGGCGCTCACCGACGAGATGCGCGCCGCGCTGTTCGCCGCCGCGGTCCGCGCGATCTCGACGATCGGCTACTACAACGTCGGCACGCTCGAGTTCCTGCTCGACGGCGACGGCCGGTTCTACTTCATGGAGATGAACACCCGGCTCCAGGTCGAGCACCCCGTGACCGAGCTGGTCACCGGCCTCGATCTCGTCCGCGAGCAGCTCCACATCGCGGCCGGCGACAAGCTGTCGTTCACCGGCGTGCGCAAGCCGCGCGGCCACGCGATCGAGATGCGCATCAACGCCGAGGACCCGGTCAGCTTCGCGCCGTGGCCGGGCAAGATCACCGCGCTGCACCTGCCCGGTGGGCTCGGCGTCCGCGTCGACACCCACATCTATCAGGGCTACGTGGTGCCGCCCAACTACGACTCGATGATCGGCAAGATCATCGTCCACGACCTCGATCGCCCCAGCGCGATCCGGCGGGCCCGGCGCTGCCTCGACGAGATCGTGATCGAGGGGCCGCGCACCAACGTCCCGTTCCTCCGCCGCCTGATGGACTCCCCCGAGTATCGCTCGGGCAACGTCGACACCGGGTTCGTCGCGCGCTTCCTCAGCGCCGCCAAATCTTAGCCCCTCAGAAGATTCCGTCCGGGTCGTAAAGATACCGGGATCATTGAATCGTCAAGCTTGACCAAAATCACGTCGAGCACGTACCCTTGACGCTGTTGCGGCTCGCTCCTTCCCCGGGCCCGCGCGGTACCGGCGCTCGCTGGATCGCGAGGGATTACTAGCGCCATGGCCTTCAACAAAGAGAAGGTGATGGATGCGGCGCGAAAGTTCGTCGAGAAGGGCCAGCTCGACAAGGCGATCAAGGAATACCTGCGCATCGTCCGCGAGGATCCGCAGGACGTCCGGGTCTGGCTGAAGATCGGCGATCTGTACGCCCGCAAGGGCCAGAAGCCCGAGGCGACCGAGACCTACCTCAAGGTCGCGCGCTTCTATCAGGACCAGGGCTTCTTCACCAAGGCCGTCGCGGTCTACAAGCAGATCCTCAAGCTCGACGCCCGCCTGGTCGAGGTCCACCTGAAGCTCGCCGAGCTGTACCGCCAGCTCGGGCTGATGTCGGACGCGATGCAGCACTTCGAGCAGGTCGCCGCGCACTTCCACCGCGAGGGCAAGACCAAGGAGGCGCTGGCGACGGTGCGGCAGCTGGTCGATCTCGATCCGCAGAACGTCGCGACCCGGATCAAGCTCGCCGAGCTGTACTCGAAGGAGGGGATGAACGAGGACGCGATCGCCGAGTTCACCTCGGTGTGCGAGCAGCTCCGCCGCCAGGGTCGCCAGGACGACTTCATCAAGGTCGCCGAGCGCCTGCTGTGGCATCGCCCCGATCTGCGCGAGCTCAACCGCGAGTTGGCCGGGCTGTACCTGCGCAAGAACGATCCGCGGCGCGCGCTGCAGAAGCTCCAGCTGTGCTTCAAGGCCGATCCTCGCGACGTCGAGACGCTCGCGCTCCTGGCCCAGGCGTTCCAGGCCCTCGATCAGAAGGGCAAGACCGTCTCGGTGCTGAAGGAGCTGGCGCGCGTCCTCGACGACGCCAAGCAGCGCGGCAAGGCCGAGGACGTCTACCGCAAGATCTTGCAGTTCGCGCCCGGCGATCCCGACGCGGTCGCGTACCTGAACGGTCAGGCGGTGCCCGCCGCGGCGGCTGCCCCCGCGCCCGCGCCGGTCGTGGCGGCGCCCGCGCCAGCGCCCGCGCCGTCGCCGATGGCGCGCGCCAAGCTCAACTTCACCGGTGACGTCGCGGCGCTGCGGCCCAACGACCCGCGCATGACCGGCGCGATGCCGCTGATCGACGAGAGCCAGCTGTCGCAAGACTTCGAGCTGCCCGACGACGACGCGCCCGCCGCCTACAGCACCGACGAGGTCGAGGACGGCGATCTGGTCGAGGTCGACGACGACGGCGACGGGGGCCTCGGTCGCGCCGGTCGTGCCGCCGCCGACTTCGCCGCCGACTTCGATCTCGCGGATCAAGGCGCGCGCGCCAGCTCGGCCGCGGGTGAGGAGCACGCCGACGAGATCGCGAAGATCCTGACCGAGACCGACGTCTACGTGAAGTACGGCCTGCACCAGAAGGCCGTCGATCACCTGCGCCGCGTGTTCGCGCTCGATCCCGACAACGTCGAGGCCCGCGAGCGGCTGAAGGACGTGCTCCTGGCCCAGGGCCGCGAGCGCGAGGCGATCGTCGAGCTGCTGCGCCTCGCCGAGATCAGCGCGAGCTACGACGCCGAGCGCGCCGAGTCGTACCTGCGCGAGGTCTTGAGCCTCGACGGCGGCAACCGCACCGCGCTCGATCTGGTCCGCCGCTTCGGGCTCGACATCAGCGTCGGCGCCGAGCGCGCGTCGTCGGACTACGCGGTCGATCCGCGCGATCTCGCGGCCGGTGGCGTCGCGCCGGTCGACGACGACTACGCGCTCGAGCAGATCGACTACGGACCGACCTCGAGTCATCACCGAGGGGCGGGGGCCGCTGGCCGCGCCGACTCGTTCGACGGGATCGATCCGTCGATGTTCGATCGCGCGCCGAGCTCGCAGCCGATCGGCCGCGCTGGCAGCAGCTCGCGGCGCGGCGGCGAGGTCGAGAGCTTCGCGCCGACCGCCGCCGACAACACCCGGCAGGTCGCGGCGTCGGAGGTCGCGGCGCTGGTCGCGCGGACCCGCAGCGAGGACGTCGATCGCGGGCGCGGCGCGATGGGCTCGCCGCCACCGTTCCGCGCGCCCGCCGTGCCCGCGGTGCCCGACACCTGGCAGGGTGGCCGCGCGCCGTCACCGCAGCGATCGATGCGCGACGCGATCGACGCCGAGCTCGACGACGCGCTGTCCGACGACATCGATCAACAGGTCGCCGCCGAGCTGGCGGCGCGGCCCGCGCCCGCCTACGAGATCACGACCGACGCCGACGTCGAGGCCTACGAGGCGGCGCTCGTGCCGTCGCGTCCGGTCGCGCCCGCGGCCGCGCCCGACGACGACGACGAGGAGCTGCCGTTCGATCCCGCCGCCGCGCGCGCGTTCGATCTGGTGATGCGGCGGCAGTCGCACGCCGGGCTGCCGACCGACGACGCCGCGACCTACGATCCCGGCGCGGTCGAGCCGAGCTATCCCGCCGAGACCCCGGTGTCGTACATCGAAGGCGACGGCGCGACTCGCCTGGGGCCGCCGCCCGAGCACGTGATCGCCGCCTACGACGACGCGACCTACGGCGACGCGCCCAGCGACGCGCCCGCCGACTACAGCTACGACACCGGCAGCACGATCGACGAGGACAGCCACCTGGTCGACACCGCGCGCTCGCTCGAGGACGTCCTCGAGGACGTCGACGACTACGCCGCCCAGGGCATGTACCTCGAGGCCGCCGAGGTGCTGCGGCGTCTCCTGGTGCGTCACCCCGGTCATCCGCTGGTGAACATGCGGCTGCGCGATCTCGAGGCCCAGCAGGCCGAGCTCGACGCCCAGCAGGCCGAGCTCGAGGATCAGGTCGCACCGCAGGCGGTCGGCGGCACCGAGACCGTCGACGTCGACGATCTCGAGGAGATCCCGCTCGACGACGTCGAGCCCGAGGACGACGACGACGACGTCGACGCCGCGTTCGACGACGCCCAGCGCGTGATCGCGGCGCGCCACGATCCCGACTCCAGCGGCAAGGTCCGGCCGTCGGTCGTGCTCGAGCGTCCGGTCGAGGACTCCGACGCCGACACCCACTTCGATCTCGGCCTCGCCTACAAGGAGATGGGCCTGTTCGACGAGGCGATCAAGGCGTTCGACAAGGTCACGTCGTCGCCGCACCGCGAGGTCCAGAGCCGCATGATGATCGGGCTGTGCCACCGCGAGCAGCACAACCTGTCCGAGGCGGTGCATCAGTTCAAGGCCGGCCTCCACGCGTCGTCGATCAACGAGCGCGAGCGCCAGAGCCTGCTCTACGAGATCGGCACGACCTACGAGGCGCTCGGCGATCCGCGCGAGGCGATCTACTACTACGAGATGGTCGTGAAGCGCGATCCGACGTTCCTCGACGCCGCCGATCGCCTCGATCGCATGCACGGCGGTCGGGCCCGGGTCGACGACGCCGACGGCGCGATCGACAGCCTGCTCGCCGACGACTGACGCGCGGCGAGTCAGCGTCGGAACTCGGCCAGCTCGACGCCGAAGCGCCGGCACCACCGCCGAAGCTGGATCGGCGCCTTGTCCATCAGGCGCGCCGCCGCCATGACGTTGCCGCCGGTCTCGCGCAGCACCTCGATCAGGCGCTCGCGCAGCGCGCGATCTTCGGGGC
>JAYTAJ010000308.1:0-4439 GCA_043737575.1 Myxococcales bacterium
CACGCCCGGCAACTTCGTCGTCCCACCCGCCAAGGCCGAGGAGATGTACCACCCCGAGACCTTCGGCCGCTCCGCCTCCGATCGGGTGATCGTCGAGTAGCGATCAGCGGGTGAGGACCAGGAGCTGCGGCACGTGGCCCTGGAAGAAGTTGAAGATCGGGTAGGCGCGAAGCTCGATGTAGATGCCGAGCCGTCCGGTGTCGGTCCACGCCGCGCCCGCGACGCGGAACCACTCCTGGCACTGCGGCGTGGAGTAGAGCGGACACAGATCGGGCGGCGCCAGCGTCTGCACCGAGCCGGTCCCCCACGACGCCGGACCGTTCGGCGCGATCTGGGTGATCGTCATCTCGACGCCGTGAAACTCGGCGTGCGAGATCAGGTACGCGCCGCCCGCGCGATCCTCGACCACCGCCTGGGCATCGATCCCGGGCAGCGTCACGGTCGTGACCACGCCCGTCGCCGAGACCTGGTAGCCCGCGCCGACGCCGACGATCAGCGCGCCGCCACCCGGCCGCGCGACCGCGCCGCGCATCGGGATCACGGCGGGCAGCGTCGCGACGCCGCCGACGCCGAAGGCGCCGTCGAGCGCCCCGGTCATCAGATCGATGCGCCGCATCGCGGTGTCGGTGACCAGATCGAGCCGCGGCGCGGCGGTCGCGGCGACGCGCGCGAAGCGGATCGGCCCCGCGAACGCGATGCGACCACCGACGCCGAAGCTGGTGACGGGCGCGAGCGCCCCGTCGAGGAGCCACGCCGCGTCGTCGAACACCACGATCACGCGCCCGCCCGGCGCCGCGTGCATCGCGCGCACCCGGCCGGCCTGGGGCGGCGCTTGCGGCGTCTGCAGCGCGCCCGCGAGATCGCGGCGCACCAGCCGCACCTGACCGTCGTGGTACTGGAACGCCGTGACCGACTGGCCGTCGGCGTGGAGCGCGGTCGCCGGGCACGTCACCGGACCGTTGATCGGCAAGGTCGGCACCGTGCCGTACAGATCCTGCGTCAGGCCGGGCGTCGTGCGGAACACGATGCCGTTGTCGTAGTAGGTGATGTCGTCGAACCAGTGGGTGCCGAGGCCGCACATGCCGAGCCACGGGCCCGACGACGTGATCGCCCCCGGAAAGCCCGCGCCGGCGAAGCGCAGACTGCCATCGTCGGAATACGACGGATCGAAGGCGAGCGGCGGCAGCGGATCGATCGGCGCGCCGTCGATCGGCGTCGCGTCGATCACGAGCGCATCGATCGGCGCGTCGGGGATGGCGGCGTCGATCGCCGCGTCGGGCACCGCCGCGTCGGGCACCGCCGCATCCGGCACCGCCGCATCCGGCACCGCCGCATCGATCGCGGCGTCGATCGGCGCCACGGCATCGGGCGGCCCGGCCGGATCATCCCCGCACGCGATCAGGCCCACCGCCACCAGTCCGCTCACCACCGCGCGCGCGATCGTCGCCATCTCGACTTGGTGACCGCGCCCACTCGATCGTTCACGCCGCGTAGATCGTTCCGACCGCTCGACCGTTGGCCCGTGACGATGATCTCACCGCGCCTCGGATGGATCCTGTGCCTCTCGATGACGGTGGCCGGCTGCACGCCCCGCGCCGCCCTCGCCCCTGCGACGACGCCCCACGCCGCCGCGCCGCCCCAGGCCGCCCCGCCCGCGGCGCTCGACGTCGCCGACGCCGAGTCCGACGCGCAGGCGCTGACGTCGAAGGTGACCCGGGTGACGGTCTACTCCGACCGCGCGCGCGTCACCCGCCAGGCCACCGTCGACGTGCCGGCCGAGCCGACGGTGTTCGCGTTCCGCAGCCTGCCCGGCTGGGTCGACGACGGCTCGGTGCAGGTCTCGGCCAGCCCGGCCACCATCGTCGACGTGCGCGTCGATCGCCGCTTCCTCGCCAGAGCCACCGACGTGAGCTGGCGGGAGATCGAGGACGAGCACGAGGCGCTCGCGGCCCGGCTCGCGGCGATGCGCGACGAGCTCGCGATCCTCGACGCCGAGAAGCAGCAGATCGAGGGCATGAAGGCGTTCTCGCTGGCGAAGATCACGCAGGACACCGTCATCGGCAACGTCAACGTCCAGAGCTACGGCGACGTCTTGCGGTTCATCACCGAGTCGCTGCGCGCGACCGCGAACGCACGGCGCAAGGCCCAGGCGCAGTTCGACTGGCTGACCGCCGAGGTCGACGCCAGCCTGCGCCGCCTCGAGGACGCCAGGGGTCTGATGAAGCTCGAGGAGACGACCGTGCTGGTCACGCTGCAGGCCGGCGCGCCGACCCCGGTCACCGTCGAGCTGACGTACATGCTGCCGGGCGTGACCTGGGAGCCGATGCACGAGCTGCGCGCCAGCACCACCGACGGCAAGAACGTCGAGGTCATCTCGTTCGCGGCAGTGACCCAGACCAGCGGCGAGGACTGGGGCGGCGCCGAGCTGTCGTTCTCGACGCAGTCGACCACGCAGTCGGTGCGCATCCCTGAGCTCGAGGCGCTGACGCTCGGCGACACCCACACCGCGACGCGCATCCTCACCAGCCAATTGACGTCGTTCACCCGCGCCCAGGCCGCGTTCGACGGCCAGAGCCAGCTGTGGAACAAGGTCCACCAGGGCTCGTCGGCCGAGCGCGCGCGCGCCAACTTCGAGCAGGTCTACCAGAGCAACATGGAGTACCTGCAGCTGGTGCAGGGCCGCACCGTCTCGATCTTCGAGGCGCTCGAGAAGCGCGGCACCACCGGCCACTTCAAGGCCCAGCGCGCGCAGAGCGTGCGCGGCGACGGCCACCCGGTCCGCCTGCTGATCGGCCGCAACGTGCTCGGCTCGACCCAGCAGATCGTCGCCGCGCCCGAGCAGAGTCTCAACGCCGCCCGCACGCTCGCGATGACCAACTCCACCGACCAGGCGTTCTTGCCCGGCAAGGTCGCGCTCTACCAGGACGGCAGCTTCCTCGGCATGACCGACATGGACTTTATCGCCAAGGGCGAGCGGTTCTCGCTGTTCCTCAGCGTCGCCGATCACCTGAAGCTGTCGCACCAGCTCGACAAGAAGCGCAGCACGCTGGTGCGCCGGACCCGCAACCAGATGCAGGTCGTGTTCGTCGTCACCGTCGAGAACCTCGCCGCCGAGGAGACCTCGTTCACGCTCGCCGATCGCATCCCGGTGTCGGAGAACAAGGACATCAAGATCGACAAGGTCAGCATCGCGCCGTCGACGCGACCCGACTCGCAGGGGATCTTGCACTGGGAGCTGACGCTCAAGCCTGGCGAGAAGCGCGAGTTCCGCATCGGCTACCAGGTCGAGTATCCGTCGGAGCTGGTGATCGAGACCAACCGCCGCCGGAAGCTGGAGGCGCCGTCGCCGAGCGCGCCGTCGCGATCGCGCATCGAGGATCAGATCATGGACCTCGAGGAGCAGCTGTAGGCGGGCCGAGCAGCCGCGTCACCCGAGCCCGCGCCGCGGCGGTGTCGCGGACGATGCCGAGGCAGGCCTCGAACCACTTCGACGGCACGCCCGCGAGATCGACGTAGAGCATCGCCGCGCCGACCGCGGCGCCGCGGCGGCAGGTGGTCGGCACCACGATCGTCGCAGGCACCGCGCCCTTCCACACCGCGGCGACCTCGACGGTGACGGCGCGCGCGTCGACCGCGATCACGGTGCCCGCGAACACCCGCGGCGCGGCGGCGACCTGGGGCCCGCAGGGTTGGACGCTGGCAGCCGCGGCAGGCGCTGGCGGGGCGCGCGGTGACGACGACGATGGTGACGATGGCGACGACGATCGCGGCGAGCAGACGCAACGGGCTCATGACTGTCCATGTCATCGGCGGCGCGCGCGGTGTCGCGGGCGTGCGTGGTAGCGTGCGCGCATGCTCGGACCAAAGCCGTCCTACGATGTGGTCCTCCTGCCTGGCGACGGCATCGGCGTCGAGGTCGCGGCCGACGCCCGCGCCCTGCTCGACGCCATCGCGCCGCGGCTCGGCGTGACGCTCGCGGTCGAGGAGATCCCGTGCGGCGGCAAGTACTACCTCGCCCACGGCGAGCGCGACTGGCCACTCGGCGCCGAGGAGCGCTGCCGGGCCGCCGACGTGATCCTCCTCGGCGCGGTCGGCTGGAGCGGCGCCGATGGTCAGCCCGTCACGATGCGCGACGGCAAGATGGCGGGCTGGTCGCCGGTGATCGGCAACCGGGTCAAGCTCGGCCTCTACGCCAACATCCGCCCGATCCGCCTGCTCAAGGGCGTGCGCCACGGCCTGTCGGGTCGCTTCGCCCAGGTGTGGGAGCCGGGCATGGTCGACCTGATCTTCCTGCGCGAGAACACCGAGGGCCTGTACAGCGGCATCGGCGGCATCGCGGGCGACGCCGCGATCGACACCCGCGTCATCACCCGCACCGCGTCGCGCCGCGTGATCCGCAAGGCGTTCGAGGCGTCGCGCGCCCGCGGCACCGGCGCCCC
>JAYTAJ010000309.1:0-4437 GCA_043737575.1 Myxococcales bacterium
TCGACGACCAGCTGGGCGCCGTCGCTGACCCCGGCGTCGACGTAGCCGGCGACCTTGTCGCGGTGCTGCTTGGTGACCAGCGGCCCCATCTCCGACGTCGGATCGCTGCCCGAGCCGACCTTCAGCTTGGCGATGCGCTCGCGCAGCTTCGGCACCAGGCGATCACCGGCGTCGCCGACCGCGACGATCATCGAGATCGCCATGCAGCGCTCGCCGGCCGAGCCGTAGCCGGCGCCGACCGCGGCGTCAGCGGCGAGATCCATGTCGGCGTCGGGCAGCACGATCATGTGGTTCTTGGCGCCGCCCAGCGCCTGGACCCGCTTGCCATGGCGGGTGCCGGTCTCGTAGATGTAGCGAGCGATCGGCGTCGAGCCGACGAACGACACCGCGGCGATCTGCGGGTGCTCGAGGATGCGATCGACCGCGACCTTGTCGCCGTGGACGACGTTGAAGACACCGGGCGGCAGGCCGGCGTCGCGCAGCAGCTCGGCGCAGAAGTTCGCCGCCGACGGATCGCGCTCGCTCGGCTTCAGGATGAACGTGTTCCCGCACGCGATCGCGATCGGGTACATCCACATCGGCACCATCGCCGGGAAGTTGAACGGCGTGATGCCGGCGACCACGCCGAGCGACTGCCGGATCGCGTAGCAGTCGACCTCGGTCGACACGTTCTCCGAGTACTCGCCCTTGATCAGATCGGCGATGCCGCACGCGAACTCGATCACCTCGAGGCCGCGGTTGACCTCGCCGAGCGCGTCACTCGGGACCTTGCCGTGCTCGCGCGTGAGGATCGCGGCGAGATCGTGCTGGCGCTTGTCGACGAGCTCGCGGAACGCGAACAGGATCTTGGTGCGGCGGGCCAGCGACGTCGCGCGCCAGCCCGGCAGCGCGGCCGACGCCGCGGCGACCGCCTCGTCGACGACCGCGGCCGACGCGAGCTCGACCTTGGCCTGGATCTGGCCAGTGGCCGGGTTCCAGACATCACCCTGGCGGTCGGCGCTTCGCTCGAACGGCTTGCCTGCGATCCAGTGGCGGATGGTTTCCATTTGTCGGATGCTACCCGACCACAGGGGGCCTCGTGACGACCAAGACCGATCTCTCCATCACCGTCAACGGCATGCAGTTCGAGAACCCGTTCGTCCTCGGATCCGGTCCGCCTGGCACCAACGGCAAGGTCATCGCGCGATCGTACGACCTCGGCTGGGGCGGCATGGTCTGCAAGACCTTCTCGCTCGACGCCAGCAAGGTCATCAACACCGCGCCGCGCTACGCCAAGCTGCGCGCCCGCACCAGCGACGAGGTGATCGGCTTCCAGAACATCGAGCTCATCAGCGATCGTCCCTACGCCGACTGGCTCGACGATCTGCGCCAGCTGAAGAAGAACTACCCGAACAAGATCCTGATCGCCTCGATCATGGAGGAGTACCGCCGCGAGTCGTGGGAGCAGATCACCCGCGAGGTCCAGGCCACCGGCGTCGACGGCTTCGAGATGAACCTGTCGTGCCCCCACGGCCTGCCCGAGCGCAAGATGGGCATGGCGATGGGCGAGAACCCCGACATCGTCGAGGAGGTGGTCCGCTGGGTGAAGGGCGTCGCCACCATCCCGGTGTGGGCGAAGATGACGCCGAACGTCGGCAACCCGATCGTGCCCGCGGCCTCGGCGCTGCGCGCTGGCGCCGACGGCATCGCGATGATCAACACGATCCTGTCGGTGTCGGGCATCGACCTGAAGTCGCTGCGACCGATGCCGACCGTCGAGGGTCACTCGGTGCCGGGCGGCTACTCGGGCCAGGCGGTGCGGCCGATCGCGCTGCGCCAGGTGATGGAGGTCGCGCGCGCCAACCCCGGCGTCGAGATCAGCGGCATCGGCGGCATCGAGACCGGCTTCGACGCCGCGCAGTTCTTCCTGCTCGGCGCGTCGACGGTGCAGGTCTGCACCGGCGCGATGCTGCGCGGCTACGAGATCATCAGCGAGCTGAAGGAACAGCTCGCGAAGTTCATGACCGACCACCAGTTCGAGAACCTGCGCGCGTTCATCGGCAAGAGCCTGCCGTACTTCACGACGCACCACGATCTGGTCGATCGGCAGAAGGCGTCGCGCGAGGCCAAGGAAGCCGCCCGCGGCGCCAAGACGGCGAAGGATGTCGAGACCTGGAAGGGCGACATCGCCACCGAGACGTCGACGCTCGTCACCAACTGACGTCCTCGGCGATCGCGGTCAATCGATCGTGCCGCCCTCGGCGAGCTTGCCCGCGGCGCGGTACTCGAGGCGGATCGCCCGCAGCAGGTGGGCCTGACTCAGCGCTCCGCCCTCGGCAGCGGCGAGGAACGCGGCGCGCAGGACACAGTTGCGGACCGAGCCGCCGGTGAGCTGGAAGCGCCGCGCCAGGTCGGCGAGATCGAGGTCGTCGGCCAGGGGCAGGGTCGTCGGCAGGTGGGTCCGCCACAGCTGCTCGCGCAGCTCCTCGTCGGGCACGGGGAACGAGACCCGGAACGCGAGGCGGCGCTTGAACGCCGTGTCGATCGCCGAGCCGAAGTTGGTGGTGAGGATGGCGGCGCCGGTGAAGCTGTCGAGGCGCTGGAGGAGGTAGTTGACCTCGAGGTTGGCGTAGCGATCGTTGCTCGACTTGATCTCGGTGCGCTTGGTGAACAGCGAGTCGGCCTCGTCGAACAGGATCACCGCCTGGCCCTCCTCGGCGGCGGCGAACACGTTGGCGAGGTTGCGCTCGGTCTCGCCGATCCACTTCGACATCACCCGCGACAGATCGACCCGGAACAGATCGAGGCCGAGCTCGCGAGCCAGCGCCCCGGCCACCATGGTCTTGCCGGTCCCCGACGGGCCCTGGAACAGCGCCGTGATGCCGCGGCCGGTGGTCGCGACCCGGTCCATGCCCCAGTCCTCGAACACCCGACGCGACAGCCGCATCCGGGCCAGGAACTCCTTCAGGGCGTCGAGGATGTCCGCGGGCAGCACCAGCTGATCGAGGCTGGGCAGGTTGCGGATCCGCTCCGCCACGTCGCCGAGGCGCCGATCCAGGTGCTGGCTGACCGCGGCGGTGATGGCGGCGGGGCCCGGCTGGGTGCCGGGGTCCAGGGTCCCGACGACGTTGTGGATCGTGCCCGGTCCGATCCGCCAGCGCGCCGCGAGGTCGGCGAGCGCGTCGGCGGTGAGCGCGTCGGTCACCAGGCCGCGGCCGCCGAGCGCGGTGCGCCACACCTCGGCGCGATGGCCCTCGGACAGATCGTCGAGCTCGACCAAGGTGTAGCCGGCCTCGAGCGGGGGCCGGGTGTCGGGATCGGTCCGCATCAGCAGCGGCCCGCGAAACTCCGCGAGGACGTGCCGGAACTGATCGATCACCAGCCGATCGTCACCCGGGATCAGATCGACGCCGTCGACGCACGGGATCCAGCCGGCGAGGCGGCAGCGCTCGAGGGCGCGGCGCACCGCCGCCGGCTCTGGACGCCCGCCGGCGGCGACATGCACCAGGTGGATCATCGCGAGCTTGCGACCCGCGACCTGGGCGATCGCGGCGAGCACGGTCCGACGGCCGCTGCCGGCCCGGCCCCGCACCACCAGGCGCAGCGGAGTCTCGTCGGGACGCGCCCGCGCCACGGCCTCGAGCAGGGCGGCGGTCGCCGTCGGCGCGATCAACAGCTCGGTCAGCGGTCGGCTCGCCCCGATCACCGGCACGGCGCCGTCGGGGTCGGCGTCGAGCGGCTCGCCCCGCAGGCGCGCGATCACCAGCGGATCGACGGTGAGGGTGGCGAACCGCCGCACCGCCCCGGGGACGACGTGGATCAGGCCGAACCGCACCAGCGGACGATCGGGATCGAGCGCGCGCGCGACGTCGTGGGGGTTGACCCGCGGTCCCAACAGCCGGGTCACCAGGCCCTCGTCGACCAGGGCCCGAACCGGGTCGTCTGCGAGGATGCGATAGAGCCGGGCGGCCTCGTCGGAGATCTGCGGTGCCACGCAGGCCATCAGCACCAGGCGGTCGAGGCCCGACAGCCCGAAGTCACCGATCAGGTCGGCCAGCGGGGTCCTGCCCACGACCTGGGCCTCCAGCGCGCGCACCGCGCCCATCGCGTCGGTGACCCCGGCCTCGGCCTGGGCCACGCGATCGCTGGCCAGCCCCTGGCGCGCGGCATAGAGGCCGACCACCTCCTGCTCGTGGGGCAAGGCCCCCGGCAGCGGCTCGCTCAAGATCCCGCGGTCCCAGCTCGAGGCGATCGCGCGAACCGCCAGCGCGATGGCCAGCAGCCGTTCGTGCTCGAGCAGGCGCAGCGCGGCCAGGCGGTCACAGGTCGCCGCCGTGGATCGCGGCCGAAGGGCCAGGGCCTCCACCGATCAGGGAGCCCGCAGCTCGACGCGCTCACCGGCGGGGTCGCCGTCGGGGATGACCCCTGCGAACTTCGTCACCGCGACCTGGCCGACGT
>JAYTAJ010000310.1:0-1884 GCA_043737575.1 Myxococcales bacterium
CCGAAGACCAGCGCGCAGCAGCGGCCCTTGCAGATCGGCAGCACCTCGAGGCACGGCGGCCCGTTGGCGTTCGAGACGGCGTACTTGTCGAGCTCGGCGTTGAGGTGGAGCCGGCCGGGGCCGAGCGCGTCGGCGGCGGCGATCTGCGGACGCAGGGTGTCGGTGCGCTCGTCGACGGCGGCCTCGAGCGCGGCCGGCGACACGGTCTGCGCCGCGACCTGCTCGGTGAGCGCGACGACGCGGGCGGCGAGGGTGAGGAGATCGGCGCGGGTCTCCTCGAGGGACAGTAGCGCTGCGCGGAGCGTGGGGAGCAGGTCGTCGGGATCGGCGGGCATCGTCAGAAGTCGAATCCGGTCGAGACCGTGAACGTCTTCTGCGCGCGCGCCTGATCGATCGAGTCGCAGTTGGTCGTCGTCGACGCGACGGTGCAGGCCATCGTGCCGGCGCGCTCATCGACCGAGCTGCCGGCCATCGCGTAGGTGCCCTCGATCGTCGTCGTGAAGACGTAGTAGCGGAGCTTGGCGCCGAGGAACACCCGGTGGCGGATGATGTCGTCCTGATCCTTGAAGACGAAGTTGAGCGCGCGGTCGTCCATGTTCGCGGGATCGAGCGAGTCGACGTGCGGCGTCGGATCGATCACCTCCGACCGCGGCACGATCAGCAGCACGTTGTAGCCGAGGTAGGGATTGAGGTTCCACGTCCCGCCGATGCCGAACTGCTTCCCGACGCTGCCGTCGATGGAGATGATCGTGAGATCGAGATCCTTCTGGCCGATCAGGCGCGAGATGCCGCCGCGCACCGCGACCGAGGGAATCGGCAGATCGTGATAGCCCTCGTGGAGCGCGAGCTTGACGTAGCCCTGCGCGGTCCATAGCCGCGAGCTCATCAGGTGCACCGCGCCGGCGCCGAACTCGAGCGACGGCAGCGGGAACCAGATGCCCTTGCGCGCGAAGATGCCGATCGTCGGCAGCAGATCGGCGCCGTGGGCCGCGGTGCCGGCGCCGCTCGGATCGGTCGACGACGCCATCGCGCGCCAGTACGGCTGGTCGCTCGACACCGAGGTCCACGACAGATCGGCGGCGAACTGGAAGCCGCCGAAGCCGAGCGTGTCGGCCGGGGTCGACAGCCGCGGCGCCAGCGCGACGCCGAGCTCGCTGGCCAGCGCTCGCAGCTCGAGGTTCTGACCGACCGTGCGCGGCGTGGTGCCGTCGGTGACGATGCGCGCGAGGCGGCCGAGGACCAGATCGTTGTCGCCGGCGTGGGCGCGGTCGGCGGTCGCGGCGACGGCGAGGAGGGTCGCCAGGGCGACGGCGGGGCGGCGCATCGGAGGCGAGCGTAGGTCGCCGGGGTCGCCCTCGTCAACCGTGGCGCGGCGCTGTACCGTCCCGCCGTGACCTCCTACGCCAGCATCCTCGTCGAGCCCGGCCCGATCGCGCGGCTGACCCTCAACCGCCCCGACAAGCGCAACCCGATCGGGCCGGCGACCTGCGGCGAGCTGATCCACGCGCTCGCGGCGCTGCGCGACGACGCCGCGGTGCGCGTGATCGTCCTGACCGGGGCCGGCTCGGCGTTCTCGGCCGGCGGCGATCTGGCGGCGATGGGCGCGGCCGCGGCGCCTGGCGCCATCCCGCCGGCGTCGCTGGTCGAGCTGCTCACGACGATGCACGAGGTCGGCAAGCCGATCGTCGCGATGGTCAACGGCCACGCGCTGGCCGGCGGCCTCGGGCTGATGGTCGCGTGCGATCTCGCGATCGCCGCCGACGGCGCGACCTTCGGCACCACCGAGATCCAGGTCGGGCTGTGGCCGATGATGATCACCGCCGAGCTGACGCGGAACCTCGGCCGCAAGCGCACGCTCGAGCTGATGCTGACCGGACGGCGGCT
>JAYTAJ010000311.1:0-1883 GCA_043737575.1 Myxococcales bacterium
GGCGATCCGGATCTGCGGACCGGCTCGATGCGCGCGGCGCTCGAGGCCGGCGCGATCGTGGACGCGGTGCGCGACGCGCTCACCAGCCTGGGCGCGACCAACGCGGTGTCGCTGGTCGTCGACGAGCTGGTGCTGTTCCAGGACCGCGAGGGTCGGCCCGACGATCTCGGCGATCTGTTCCTCGCGTTCCACGAGCAGTCGGCCGCGATCGGCGGCAGCTTCGGGATCCTGCGGCTCGCGGTCGAGCACGTCGAGGCCGGGCTGCACCTGGTGATCGAGGTCCAGGCCCGCGGCGAGCACCCGGAGGACGAGGCGGCGGTGCGCGTCGTGATCTCGGGCCGCCTGGCCGACCTCGAGCCGAAGCGCGGCGAGGACGCCGCGACCTACCGCGCCCGCGTCGAGCCGCTGGTCGGCGACAAGGCGTCGATCGACATCGCGCGCGCGCAGTTCGAGAGCTTCGTCGCGCGGGTTCGCGACGCGATCAGCCGGGCGATGCCCGAGGCTCGCGCCGAGGTCGAGCGCGCCCAGGCGCAGATCCAGCGGCCGCGCGACGCTCAGCCGGCGCAGCAGCAGCAGCCGACCGATCGTGGCTACGACCCGTACGACGCGTACTACCCGAGCCCGATGTCGTCGATGCTCAACATGCTGATGTGGTCGTCGATCTTCTCGATGGCGATGCACCCCAACGTCATGGTGGTCGACGCCCACGGCGACTCGGTCGGTCACGTCGACACCCCCGGCATCGAGCACGCCGATCCGGCCACGGCCGAGGCCGGCGGCGACGTCGAGGGTGGCGGCGACGCGGGCGATGCCGGCGGTGACGCCGAGGCCGATGTCGGTGGCGGCGATCTCGACGTCGGCGACGCCGGCGGCGGCTTCGACCTCGGCGACATCGGCTTCGACTGAGCGGTTCGGGACTAGCGCGCGCGATCGCCGCGTTGCATCTGCGACCATGACGCGCATGCGCTTCGCCCCGGCCCTCGCTCTCGTCTTCGCCTGCAAGTCGCCCGCGCCGCCCGCGCCGACCGCGCCGACCGCGCCGACCGGCAACCACGACGCGCCCGCGACCGCCGCCCTGCCACCCCATCCACAGCTCGCCGCGGTGCTGACGGCGGCGACCGCCCAGCGCGACGCGGGTGATCGCGCCGCCTGCGTCGAGCGCCTCGCCACGATCGACGCCGCGTGGCTGGGCTCGACGCCGCAGGCCACCGCCGCGCTCGCGCTGATGCAGGACTGCGCGGGCCGCGACGATCCGTTCTGCGACTACTACCTCGAGGGCATCGTCGAAGGCGACGGCAACGAGTACTGCGTGCTGTCGCTGGCGGTCGCGTTCGGGCCGCGCCTCGCCTACGAGGATGCCGCGGCCATGCCGTGCGGCTTCGCCGCCGCCGAGGGCGCGATCGCGGTGCCGGGGGATCCGACGCGCTGCCTCGCGGTCGAGCCGGGCGCCGGCATCGAGCTCGACGATCTACCCGACGACGGCGACGTCCCGCCCGGGACCTGCGCCCAGGTGCTCGAGCTGACCCGCGACGGCGCCTCGCGCCCGCTCGCGATCGACGGCGGCTCGTTCATCGAGGACCCGAGCACCTGCTGCAGCGCCGGCCCGATCCGCGCGCGGCGCCACGGCGACGCGGTCGAGGTGATCCTCGAGTCGGGCGGCCCGGCCCGCGACTGCTTCGGCGGCACCGCGTCGATCGATCAGCTCGAGGTGTTTCGCCTCGACGGGGCGCGGCTCACCGAGCTCGCCGACCTCGGCGTCGGGATGCACTGACAGGGTTGGTCAAAACCAGCATCGACGGCGATCCGCGGCGGTGACGGGTCGTCAGTCCGCGACGTCACGGCGCAGGTCCCGGAACCTCGTCGATCGCGATGGCTCCACCACC
>JAYTAJ010000312.1:0-1882 GCA_043737575.1 Myxococcales bacterium
CGCGCCCTCGCGGCCCGCGCCCACGTCAAGCCGCGGGTCACGCCGCTGCCCGCGGTGTTCACGATCGACGACGCCGTCGCGGCCGAGGTGAAGCTCTACCGCGACGACAACGTCTTCAAGCAGTTCATGATCCGCAAGGGCCACACCACCGACGACGAGGTCGAGCGCGCGCTGGCCGGCTGCGCTCGCGTGATCGAGAGTCACTACGCGACCGGCGCCCAGGAGCAGATGTACATCGAGCCGCAGGCGATGGTCGCCTACCACGACGGCGGTGCGCTCCACCTGCTCGGCTCGATGCAGTGTCCGTACTACGTCCACAAGGCGATGAAGGCGCTGACCGGCCGCAAGGACGATCAGATCATCGTGCGCCAGACCGTCACCGGCGGCGGCTTCGGCGGCAAGGAGGAGTATCCGTCGATGCTGGCGGCGCACTGCGCGCTCCTGGCCAGCTTCGTCGACGGGCCGATCAAGATGATCTACGAGCGCGACGAGGACATCGCGGCGACGACCAAGCGCCACCCGTCCCGGGTCGGCCACAAGCTCGGGCTCGCCGCCGATGGATCGATCGCGGTGATCGACGTCGACGTGGTGTTCGATGGCGGCGCCTACGTCACGCTGTCGCCGGTCGTGCTGTCGCGCGGCGTCTTGCACGCGGCCGGCCCGTATCGCTGCCCGCTGGTGCGGGTGCGCGGCCGCGTGGTCGCGACCAACCATCCGCCCCACGGCGCGTTCCGCGGGTTCGGCGCGCCGCAGACCACGTTCGCCTACGAGCGTCAGCTCGACAAGCTGGCGCGCGCGCTCGGCGCCGACCCGTGGCAGCTGCGCGATCAGCACGCGCTGCGGCCAGGCGACACCACCGCGACCGGCCAGCTCCTCGAGACCAGCGTCGGCACCGACGACGTGATGCGCGCGATCCGAGAGGCCGCGGGTGAGCCGCCCGCGCCGCGCGGCACCAACCGCCATGGCGCGCCGGTCGCGCGCGGCCGCGGCCACGCGTTCTACTTCCACGGCGCCGGCTTCACCGGATCGGGCGAGCAGCGCCTGGCCGGACGCGCGTCGGTGTCGGCGGCGGCCGACGGCACCTTCACCGTGCACGCGAGCTCGACCGACATCGGCCAGGGCGCGATCACGATCTTCACGCAGCTCGCGGCGGGCGCGCTCGGGGTCGCCACCGATCGGGTGCGCATCGTCGATCCGTCGACCGACGCGGTGCCCGACAGCGGCCCGACGGTGGCGAGCCGCACCTGCATGGTGGTGGGCGGCCTGGTCGAGCGCGCCGGGCACCAGCTGCGCGACAAGCTCGTGGCGTGGGCGAGGGCGCACGACGCCGAGGGCGATCTGTCGGCGATCGCGATGGCGGCGGTCGCGGCGGGCGTCGAGCTCCACGAGACCGTGCAGTACGCGCCGCCGGCCGGCATCCACTGGGACGACGCGACGTACACCGGCCAGGCGTATCCGTGCTTCGGCTGGGCCGGGTGCCTGGTCGATCTCGAGGTCGATCTCGACACCCGCGAGGTGACGCTGCTGCGCTGCGTCCACGCGGTCGACGTCGGCAAGGCGATCAACCCGGTGATCGTCGTCGGCCAGATCGAGGGCGGCACCGTGCAAGCGCTCGGCTGGGCGCTGCTCGAGAGCGTGATCTATCGCGACGGCCGCGTCGCCAACGCCACCATGACCAACTGCATCGTCCCGACCTTCGCCGACATCCCCGATCTCGAGACCATCATCATCGAGTGTCCGTATCCGTTTGGCCCTCACGGCGCCAAGGGCGTCGGCGAGATCCCGATGGATGGTCCGGCGGCGGCGGTCGCCAACGCGCTGACCGCGGCGCTCGGCGTCGACTTCGATCGCCTGCCGATCTTGCCCGAGGACATCGCCGGCG
>JAYTAJ010000313.1:0-4431 GCA_043737575.1 Myxococcales bacterium
GACCTTCGCCGGCTACGGCAAGCAGGTCGAGCGCTTCGCGACCGCGGCGGTGAAGCTCGAGAAGGCGCTGGCGGGCGCCAAGACCACGCCGGCGAAGGAGGTCGTGATCGAGAAGCAGTTCGACGAGCTGGTGTCGATCTACAACACGATGATCAGCCTGCACAACACGCTGGTCGGGGCCGAGGGCCGCGGCGACCTCAAGTAACGCGCGACGGGCGAGGTGTGCTAAGCCGATCGCATGATCGTGCTGCTCCTCCTCGCCGCGGTGTTCGCCGAGGTCGCGACGCTGGTGATCGTCGGGAGCCGGCTCGGGGCGCTGCCGACCCTGGGGCTGGTGGTGGCGGCGTTCTTGATCGGCAGCGCGCTGTTGCGCGGTCGCGGCATCGCGACGGTGCAGCGCGCGATGGGCGCGACCACCGAGGGCAACTCGGTGACGCCCGCGCTGGTCGACGGCCTGCTGCTGGCGATCGCGGGCATCCTGTTCATCATCCCGGGCTTCGTGTCCGATGTCGTGGCGCTGCTGTTGCTGGTGCCGCCGATCCGATCGCGCGCGCGTGATCGCGTGGTGGCGTGGCTGCACGCGCGGGTCGCGCGGTTGCACCTGGTGTCGGTGCCGGGCCGCGGCGTCGTCGCCGCCGATGACGTGATCGACGTCGACGCGACCGAGGTCGGCGACCGCGACGACGATCCGCGACGGCTGTCGAACTGATCGACGCGGGCAACGCGGACGCGCGCCCTCGGGTCACAGGGGCAGATGCGTAGATGGCTGATCGCGATCATGATCCTGTCGGGCCCGTGGTCGATCGCGCGCGCCGACGATCCGCCGACCGCCGCGCCCGCCGAGGCAACCGTCGTCGACGATCCGGAGCCTGAACGCAAGACTGGCAGCTTTCGCGTCGGCGCCGGCTTCTCGTCCGACGAGCACTTCATCGCGTCGGCGGGGATCGCGCAGGACGATCTGTTCGGCACCGGCCAGCGCCTCGCGCTGTCGGCCGAGCTGTCGGAGTTTCGCCAAGACCTGCGGCTCCGCCACGACGCGCCGAACCTCCTCGACACGGGCCTCGATCTCACGACCGAGCTGTGGACGGCGCGGCGCCAGCGGCCCGGCTTCGTGCGCAACGGGACCGGCGGCTCGATCACCGTCGGGCAAGAGGTCGAGCGCGCGACCCGCGTCTTCCTCCGCTACCGCGCCGAGGAGGCCGCGGCCTTGCTCGACGATCCGTTCGCGATGCGCCCGGTCGACCAGCGCTTCGGCGTTCACACCATCGCCGCGCTCGGCGCCGGCGTCGAGTACGACACGCTCGACGAGCGGTTCCTGCCGCGCACGGGCACGCGGCTCGTGGTCGACGCCGACGTCGCCGACCGCCAGCTCGGCTCCGACGTCGGCCTGGTGCGGGTCAGCGCCGCGCTCGATCACGCGCGACCGCTCGGGCCGTTCACGCTGCGACTGCAAGGCCGCGCCGGCTACGTGCGCGGCCGCGGCGGCGACGTCGTGCCGCTGTCGGAGCGCTACCAGTTCGACGGCCACGCCGATCTGCGTGGCTATCCGATGAGCGCGATCGGCGTCGGCCTGGACGGCGTCGCGGGTGGCTTCGACGGCGAGGCCTACGCCCGCGCCGAGCTCGAGCTGCCGGTGATCCGCCGCGCCGGGCTGTCGCTGGCGGCGTTCGCCGACGCGGGCGCAGGCTACAATGCCGACGCGACGTGGGGCCCGATCGGCGCGACGGTGCGGCGCTCGGTCGGCGTGTCGATCATCTGGCGCAGCCCGATCGGCCCGCTGCGGTTCGACTGGGCGATGCCGCTCGACGGCGGCGAGCCGCAGTTCCTGTTCGGCGGCGGCGCGAGCTTCTGAGCCGCGCTACCTGGTCAGCAGCGACGCGGCGACCTTCACGACGTCCTCGGCGGTGCGCTCGGGCATCGCCGGGACCGCGAGGCCACGCTGACACCCGGGCCGCGCCGCCATCGCCGCCATCCATCGCTGCAGGTGATCGAGGCCCTCGACCGACACGCCCGGCCAGTCGTGCGTCCGCGCCCACGGCCAGGTCGCGATGTCGGCGATCGAGTAGTCGCCCGCGAGCCACTCGTGATCGGCGAGGCGGGTGTCGAGCACGGTCAGCAAGCGGCGGCTCTCGTTGACGTAGCGCGAGATCGCGGCCGGGATCTTCTCGGGGAAGTAGCGGACGAAGACGTTGGCCTGGCCCATCATCGGCCCGACCCCGCCCATCTGGAACATCAGCCACTGCATCACCGTCGAGCGGCCCTTCACGTCGGTCGGCATCAGGCGGCCGGTCTTCTCGGCGAGGTAGACCAGGATCGCGCCCGACTCGAAGACCGCGAAGTCGTCGGCGTCGTGATCGACGATGACCGGGATGCGGCCGTTGGGGTTGAGCGCGAGGAACGCAGGCTGCTTCTGCTCGCCGTCGCCGAGCTTGATGGTCCGGACCTGGTACGGGAGCGCCAGCTCTTCGAGGGCGATCGAGATCTTGTGGCCGTTGGGCGTGGCGGCGGTGTGGAGCGTGATCATCGCAACAAGGTAGCGCAGCCGAGCGTGTGGCGCGTTACCCTCGCGCTCGTGGCTAGAATCCAGATTCGATGCGTGGCGCTCGTCTTGACGGCGGCGGTGGTGGCGGGTTGTAGCGATGGCGGCGGTGGGCCGATGTTCGCCGACGATCACCCGCGCATCTATCTCCAGCGCAACCGCGATCGCCTGGCCGCGGTGGTCGCCGCCGACGCGCCGTCGTGGTCGCGGTTCAAGAACATCGTCGACATCCAGGTCGACGGCGGCGATATCTACGGCTTCCAGGCGTGGTACGCGGCGCTGGTCGGCCAGCTCACCGGCGAGCGCAAGTACTGCGAGCACGCGGTCGCCCAGGTCGACGCCACGGTGCGCGACGAAGAGGCGAAGATCAGCAGCGGCGAGCGCCCCGACGTCGCGTTCGACAGCTACCTCGAGATCGGCGCCCGCATCGGCGATCTGGCGCTGACCTACGACTGGTGCTTCGAGGTCGCGTCGAAGGATCAGAAGACGCGGTGGCTGGCGTTCGCCAACCACGCAGTGTGGAACGTGTGGAACCACGAGGACGCGACCTGGGGCGGCGAGCCGATGGAGTGGAGCGGCTGGTCGGTCGACAACCCGTCGAACAACTATTACTACTCGTTCCTGCGGGCGACGATGCTGCTCGGCATCGCGTCGCGCGGCGAGACCCCCGAGGGCCAGGGCTGGATCGACATCTTCCGAGACGACAAGATCGCGGCGCAGCTGGTGCCGACCTTCGAGCGCGATCTGGTCGGCGGTGGTTCGCGCGAGGGCACCGGCTACGGCGTCGCGATGAAGAACCTGTTCGAGCTGTACGACTTCTGGCACGGCTCGACCGGCGAGCAGCTCGCCGACGACACCGGCCACGCCCGCGCCTCGATGCTGCACATGATGCACTCGACGGTGCCGACCCTCGATCGGATCGCGCCGATCGGCGACCACTCGCGCGACTCGACGGCGTCCCTGTTCGACTATCACCGTCACTACCTGCAGACGCTGATCCACCTGTTCGAGGACGATCCGATCGCGCCGCACGCGGTGCAGTTCCTGGCGTCGTCGTCGGTGCCGGAGCACGACACGCCGTTCATGTACGTCTACGACTTCCTGTACCAGACCGCGCTGGAGCCGCGGCCGTTGGCCGAGCTTGGCCGCGCCTACTACGCGTCGGGCACCGGGCAGGTGTTCGCGCGCTCGGGCTGGGACACCGGCGCGACCTGGATCAACTTCATCGCCGGGCCCTATACCGAGTCGCACGCGCACCAGGATCAGGGCTCGATCATGATCTACAAGGACGGCTGGATGGCGTACGACGCGGTGGTCGACTCGCAGTCGGGCCTGCCGCAGGATCCCGAGGCCCACAGCCTCCTGCGCTTCGTCGACGGCGGCGACACGGTCGGCATGCGCGAGCCGAGCACGTCGGCGATGCGCGCGCTCGGGCGCGGCAACGGCTGGTTGCACGCGGCCGGCGATCTGACCGAGGCGTTCGGCGGCGACAACGCGGTGACGCAGTGGCAGCGCGAGATCGTGTTCCTGCCGCCCGACGCGCTGGTGGTGTACGACCGCGCGGCCTCGGGCAGCGGCGTGCAGCAGGTCTGGCAACTGGTCGCGCCGGCCGGGTTCACGGTGAGCGGCAACCGCGCCACCACGACCGGCAACGGCCACACGCTGACGGTGCAGCGGCTCCTGCCGGCGATCGCGACCGGCACCGCGGCGGCGCTCGGCGGCGATCTGTCGGGCGCGTTCCGCTACGACGAGACCTCGGCCGGCGGCACCAAGGCCCACCTGCACGTGCTGTGGCTCGACGGTGCGGTCGGCGGCGCGGTCGCGGCCGACGAGACCAACCGCGACGGCGTGGCGATCACGCTGGCCGATGGCCGCACCGCGACGGTGCGCTT
>JAYTAJ010000314.1:0-10190 GCA_043737575.1 Myxococcales bacterium
GGCGCGGTCCGCGACGCGCGCGCGATCGGCGTGCGGTTCGCGGTCGTCACGCGCGGCGACCTGCGCGCGGCGGGCAGCGACAGCGGCGGCCTCTCGCACGCGGCCGCCGAGGCGCGGCTGCGCGTGCTCGTCGCGTCGGGGCGCGACGCGCGCGAGCTCGACATCGTCCCCGAGTACGAGCGGGCCGGCTGATGGCGGAGCCGGTCGCCCGCTACACGTTCGCGCCGTGGCTGCGGCGCGGCCTCGCCGGCGAGCTCGTCGACGTCGACGAGCCGGCGGCGGCGCTGCCGCTGGAGCGCGCCGCGCTGCCGATCGCGCTGGCGGTCGAGTACGACCCGATCGCGGGCGGCGGCCCGGCCTTGGCGGCGCCGATCGAGCGCACCGTGCAGCTCCTGGGGCCGGGCGACGTGATGGGGCTCGATCGCGCGGCGGTGCTGCGCTGCCACCCGGCCGACGGCGCGATCGGCGCCGACGCGAGCAAGCTGGTCTACGTCGAGCTGTACGAGGAGGATCTGCCGTGGCGGTACACGCCGGCGCGCCCCGACGGCGAGCGGCTGCGCCCGTGGCTCGCGCTGTGGGTGCTCGAAGACACCGAGGTCGCGTTCCTGCCCGAGCAGCCGGGACGGCCGCGCGCGATCCGCATCGCGCCGGAGACCGCGGCGCGGGCCTTGCCGATCGCCGAGGAGAGCTGGGCGTGGGCCCATGTGCAGGCGAGCCGCGCGCTCGCGACGCCCGACGCGCTCGATGCGGCGATCCGCAGCACGCCCGATCACGTGCTGTCGCGGCTCCTGTGCCCGCGCCGCCTGCGCGTCGACACGCACTACCACGCGGTCGTCGTGCCGGCGTTCGAGACCGGCCGGCGCGCCGGGCTCGGCCTGGATCCGTCGGCGGTGCCGGCGCAGGCGCCGTCGTGGGCGAGCGGCGGCGCACCGCCCGCGGCCGTGCGCCCGTTCGAGTATCCGGTCTACGTCCACTGGCAGTTCACGACCGGCACCGCCGGCGACTTCGAGAGCCTGGTGCGCGCGCTCGTGCCCGGCCCGGTCGGCGATCGGTTCGGCAAGCGCACGCTCGACGTGAGCGCTCCGGGCTACGGCATCGCCGCGGGCAGCGCCGCCACCGTCGAGCTCGAGGGCGCGCTGCAGCCGATCGGCATGGCGCGCGCCGCGTTCCCCGCCGCGCCCGGCGCCGCGTTCGCCGATCGCCTCGAGCAGGTGCTCGACCTGTCGCCGCGGCTGGCCGCGGGCGCGTCGATCGCGCTGCCGCATCCGTTCCACGTCCCGGGCGCCGACGGCGCGTATCCCGCCGCGGTGTCCGACGATCCGATCGTGACGCCGCCGATCTACGGCCAGCACCACGCGCGGGTCGCGCGCCTCGAGGACGCGCGCGGCGAGGCGTCGCTCGCGTGGGTGCGCGAGCTGAACCTCGATCCGCGCGAGCGCGCCGCCGCCGGCCTCGGCGCCGAGGTCGTGCGCGGCCGGCAGGACGAGCTGGTCGAGCGCGCGTGGGCGCAGGTCGGCGAGCTCGAGCGCGTGAACCAGCAGCTCCGCGAGGCCGAGCTCGCGGTCGCGATGGCCGAGTCGCTGTACGGCAAGCACCTCGCGCGTGACGACGGCGAGAGCGCGCTGCGCCTGACCTCGGCGCTGCACGGCCGCGTGCTGGCGCCGAGCGGCGCGACCACGGTGCGCGACGAGATCGAGCGCAGCCAGGTGCCGGTCGCCGCGCACAGCGCCGCCTTCAAGCGGATCACGCGGCCGCAGCGCAAGCTCGTGCGACGCATGACCGGCTCGGGCTCGGTCGACGGGCTGCAGCGCGAGCTGATCACGCGGTTCAACCGCACCACGAACGCGCTCACCGCGGCGCCACCGGCGCCGGTGCCGGCCGCCGCGATCGGGATCGACACGGTGGCCACCGCCGTCGAGGACGCGATCGAGGCCTACGACGCCGACGCGACCCACCCCGGCCACGTGTTCCTGCTGATCGTCGCCGTCGAGATCGGCGCGCGCCTCGCCGCCGATCCCGGGCTCGACCTCGGCGCGCTGCCGCTGCCCGGCGTGAAGACGGCGCTGCACGCGCGGCTCGACACCTATCTCCCCGTCCCCGCGCTGTCGGTGATCGCGATCGTGCGCGCGACGATCGACGAGCTGGCCGCGCTGGTGCCCGACGGCCCCGCCGCGCTCGCCGCCGAGCTGCCGGCCGCGCGCTTCGACGAGGTCTACGGCGCCGACGTCGACGGCAAGAGCTTGGCCGGCGTGACGGCGCGCCGCGTGGGCGCGGGTGCCGTCGAGGGCGCGCGCACCGTCGAGCGATCGACCCTGGCCAGCTTCCGCGATCAGCTCGGCGCGTTCGTCGAGCACGTGATCGAGGCGCGGCCCGAGCCGTCGCCGCGCCCGCGGCTCGAAAGCGTCGCCGGCACCGCCGGCCACGTGCTCGGCGCGCTGCGCCCGCACGCGACGATCGCGCGGCGCGTCGTGAGCGGCCTCGGCGGCGTGACCCTGCCGCCCGCCGAGGAGCCGCGGCGCCTGCGCCCGGTGATGGCGCACCCGGCGTTCGACGACGCGATGTTCGAGGACGTGCGGCGCCTCTCGCAGGACTTCATCATCCCCAACTTCGCCGAGCTGCGGCGCGACACGATCACGATCCTCGCGCCGAACCAGCGCTTCATCGAGTCGTACCTGGCCGGGCTCAACCACGAGATGGGCCGCGAGCTCCTGTGGCGCGAGTTCCCGACCGATCAACGCGGCACGTACTTCCGCCGCTTCTGGGACCGCGCCGACGACGTGCTCGGCGAGGCAGGCGACGGCGACATCGCGCCGATGCACGACTGGACCGGCGCGCTCGGCGCCCACGCGGCGCGCGCCGACGGCTTCCTCGTGCTCGTGATCCGCGGCGAGCTGTTGCGGCGCTACCCGAACACGGTCGTGTACGCGCAGCGCGCGGCCTTCGCGGCGGCCGGCGCCGACGCGCCGCGCGCGCTCGCGCCCAACGACACCCCCGCGCACCTGCGCTTCCCCGCGTTCCGCGGCTGGCTCGATCCGGACATCGCGCTCTTCGGCTTCGCGCTCGGCATCGACCAGGCGCGCGGGCGGCGCGACGCGAGCGCCGACGGTCCGGCGGACCCGGGCTGGTTCTTCGTCCTGCGGGAGCGTCCCGGCGAGCTGGAGTTCGGCGCCGACGAGGTGCCGGCCACAGAGCCGCTGCCGGCGCTCGCGGGCTGGGACGATCTGGCGTGGCGGCACCTGCACTTCGCGGCGTCGTCGCCGTCGCACGTGTCGCTCGGCGAGAACGCGGGCCTCGCGGTCGAGGCCGGCGGCGATCCGGAGGCGCCGCGCGCGGGCCGCTGGGGCGCGAGCGCCGCCGATCTGGCGTACATCCTGCTGCAGGACCCGATCCTCTACGCGCGTCACGCCGAGGAGCTGTTGCCGTGATCGAAGGACCGATCGACGGCGCCCTCGACGGCGCCGCGAACCAGCAGCGCCTGCGCGCCATCCGCGATCGGGTCGCCGCGCAGCACGACGCGCGCGTGCCGTTCCTGCTCCTGCCGCTGCGGATCGAGACTCGGTTCCTGCGCGTCGACGTGCCGGCCGGGGATCCGGGGCCGACCCTGGCCGAGCTGATCGCGCGGCTCGCGGCGGTGACGTCCGCGCTCACCGCGGTGCGCGAGCGGCCGCTGGCGACGCGGCTCGGCGCGGCGCCGCGCAAGCGGGTGCGCGCCGGCGAGATCGCGAGCTACGCGTTCCTCGATCAGACGCTGGCCGCGCTCGCCGCGGTGCGCGACGACGTCGCGCCGCTGGTCCGCGAGGCGAGCGGCTCGGTCGCCGAGTTGGAGCCCCTCGTCGCCGCGGGCGCGGCCGCGCTAGCCGCCGCGGACGCCGCGATCGCCAACGCCGGGAGGCTGCGCTCGGCGTTCCAGGCCGCCGCATACCAGGCCCGCTTGTCGGCGTTCCGCGACGAGGTGCTGGCGCCGCTCGCCGACGAGATCGCGCACGGGATCGCGCCGCGCGTGCGCATCTGGAGCGAGCTCGCGGTCGCCGGTGGCCGCGAACGCCCGCCGCGCGCGACACCGGTGCGGACGATCGCCCCCGGCGCGGTGGCGCGCAGCGCGGTCGCGAGCCACGCGGTCGACCGCCTGCTCGACGAGGGCGCGCGCGAGGTCGCGACGCTCGCGCGCAACGCGGACCGCGAGGCGGCGGCGCTCGCGATCGCCGCGGTGATCGCCGAACGCACCGGGCGCGCCGCGGCGCTCGCGCGGACGATCGAGGTCGTGCCGGCGGCCGCGCGACGCTCGCGGGTCGTCGCGCACGAGCGGCTGGTCGCGGCGTTCGCGCCGTGGGCCGCGTTCCTCGACGAGCTCGCCGCGCACGGCGGCGCCGCCGGCACGCGCGCCCGCGAAGCGCGCGCCGCCGCGATCGGCGCGCTCGACGCCGAGGCCGACGTCCTGGCCCGGCTCGCGACCGACGAGGGCGGCGCCATCGACGTGACCGCCGTGCCGACGCGCACGATCGATCAGCTCTGGGTCCGCTTCTATCCGGACGACGTCGCGATCGACAGCCACCAGACCGCGCTCACCGCGGGCGAGGCCGAGGACGGCCGCGCGTTCTGGCACGCGACCATCGCGGCCGGCGCCGACGACGGCCTGCGCCGCGCCGCCTGGCGCGGGCTGGTCGAGCGCCGCGGCGCACGGCGCGCCGCGTACATCGCGCGCGTGCTGGAGCCGGTGCGGGGGCCCATTCGGCCGACGTTCGACCGGCCGCCCTGGCTGTCCGTGTTGCGGACACTCGATCGCCGCCTCGCCGACACCACCGGCGCGCCCGGCTGGTTCCTCGCCGATCCCGTCGCGCGCCTGGCCCGCGTGCGCAGCGCGACCGACGCCGCGGCCGCTGCGCTCGGCGGCGCCACCGCGACGCGCGAGCACCGCATCGAGGCCACCGCGCTCGCCGACAGCATCCGCGCACGCACGGCCGAGCTCGATCGCCGCCTGCGGTCGCGCGCGCGCTTCCTGCCCGACGCCGCGCGGCCGCGCGCCGCCCTCGACGACGTGACCGCGCGCGTCCACGACCTCGCGCGCGACGTCGCGGCGCTGCCGCCGCCGCCGGCCACCGCGACCCCGACGGCGCTGTCCTTCCCCGACGTCGAGATCACCGATCGCACCTGGGGCGCGCCCGCGTGCAAGGTCCTGCCCGATCGCCTGGTCGCCGTGGCGGTGCGCGGCGGCCACGTGCGCCACGCGGTGGTCGGCGAGGCGATCGGCGAGCTCGCGGTCGGCCCCGATCCCGACGCCGATCCGACCGAGTCGTTCGTGGTCGGCCCCGACGGCCGCCTCACCGTGCCGGCGCCGCTGCGCTGGATGACCGACTTCGACGAAGCGGTCGCGCGCGGGATGGCCGTGAAGATCACGCTCACCGCCGAGGACGCGCGCGAGGGCTTCGACGAGCTGCTCGTGATCGGCGTGCGCCCCGGCACCGCCGACGAGCAGCGCGCGCAGCTCGAGCGCCTGCTCGACAACCACCATTACAACGAGCAGGGCCTCGGCCTCCTGCCGATCGGCACGCCGACCAACAACACCGAGGACGGCGCGGCCGGCTACCGCAGCGACGACGGCGACGACCCCGAGGCGAGCTACGCGCGCGAGCGCGGCGCGCCGCTCTTCGACGCGAACCCGGCCGGCATCGCCGCCGCCGACGGCCTGCGCCTGGCCCGCGCGCTCGGCGTCGCGCCCGCGGTGTTCGCGCACGTCGGCGACGCCGGCGGGCTCGACGGCGACCGCGCCGCGATCGTCAACCGCGCGCTGTGGCCGGCGACCGCGGGCGCGTACGGCGAGGAGCTGCTCGGCCGGCTGATGGCGCCCGACACGCTGGCCCGCGTCGAGCGGTTCTTCGTCGAGCACGTGAGCGCGCGCGGCCCGGTGCCGGCGATCCGCGTCGGCGCGCAGCCGTACGGCGCGCTGGTCACGACCGCGTTCAGCCGCTTCGCCTCGGCGACCGGCGCGCTGCCCGGTCCCGATGCGACCGCCGAGGCGGATCGCGCGCGCCGCTTCGAGCTGCTGTTCGTCGAGCTGCTCGCGCACGCGCGCCGCGACTGGTCGAGGATCCGCCGCACGCGTGTCCGCCACGCGCACGGCGATGCCGGCGGCGATCCGCAGCGCCACTTCCTCGAGATGCTCGGGCTGCACCCGACCGGCGTCGGGCTCGGCTATCGCTTCGCGCTCAACGTCGCGACGCGCCCGAAGGCGGCGTTCGGCTTCGCGCCCGAGGGACCGCTCGGCCTGATCGGCCACTTCCAGGGCTGGTTCGAGCGCGCGTTCGCGATCCCGCACGGCCCGATCGTCGCCGAGCGCGGCCTCGTCGCGCCCGCGTGGAAGGACCTCTACGAGCGCGTCTTCGAGGAGCGCGCTTACGACGTGCGGCTGCTCGATCAGGTGCACTCGCTGCGCGGGCCGCTCGTCGGCGGCGATCACGCGGGCGATCTCGCGGAGCTGCTCGCCGCCGCGCCGAGCGCGCTGGTCACCGCCGGCGCGACCGGCCGCGGGCGATCGCGCGCGCTCGTGTACCTCCTCGCGCGCCAGGCCTTGCTCGTGCGGCTGCGCTCGGCCGCGCTCGCGATCGCCGAGCGCGAGGGCTTGCTCGACGCGACGACCCGCCGCCGGCTCGACAGCGCCGACGAGTTCGCGGTCTCGACCCTGCGCGGGTCCGATCACGCGAGCCGGTGGAGCTACCTCTTCGCGCCGCTACCGGACCTCGACGGGCGCCTCGGCCTCGACTTCCCGCGCGGGCCTGGCACGCTCCTCGACTACCTCGGCACGCGCCCGCTCGCGACCTACCTCGCGCAGCGCGGCGCCAACGCGGTCTTCGACGGCTTCGCCGGCCACGTGCGCCACGACGGCGAGCGCGCCGCGCTGGCCGACCACGCCGACGCGGTGGCGCAGCTCGCGGCCATCCCGGCGACCGCGCTCGACGAGCTGGTGCGCGAGCACGTCGACCTGTGCAGCCACCGGCTCGACGCGTGGGTCCTCGGGCTCGCCAACCGCCGCCTCGCCGAGATGCGCGCGCAGGCGCCCGGCGGCATCTACCTCGGCGCGTTCGGCTGGGTCGAGGACCTGCGGCCGGGCGGCGCGCGCACGCTCGCGACCGGGCTGCCGCCGTCCTTGCACGTGCCGGGTGAGGCGGTCTACGCCGACGCCGACGATCAGGGCTTCGTCCACGCGCCGTCGATCACGCACGCGGTCGCCGCGGCGATCCTGCGCAGCGGCCACCGCAGCGAGACCGATCGCCCCGATCTCGAGAACCGGATGGCGGTAAACCTCAGCTCGCGGCGCGTGCGCGGTGCGCTGGCGATCCTCGACGGCGTCCACGCCGGCCACGACCTCGGCTCGCTCCTCGGCTATCGCCTCGAGCGCGAGCTGCACGAGGCGTACGCGCGCGAGCGCGTCACGCTCGACGACCTGATCGCCGGGTTCCGCCGCGCGTTCCCCGGCGCGGTCGCGGTCGACGACGCGAGCCTGGCGACCGCGGCGGCGTCGCGCGTGGTCACCGACGGGCTGCGCCTCCTCGACGTCGTGCGCGGCTGGATGGATCGACACGTGAGCGGCGCGGCGCGGCGCGATCGCACGGTGTACGACGTGCTCGCCGACGAGGGGCGCTTCACGGGCTATCCGTGGGGCGTGGTCGGCCCGGGCGGCGCGCGCGTGCTGCCGCACCTCGACAACCCCGCCGACGCGGTCCGCCTGCCCGCGGTCCTGCGCGCGATCGATCAGCTCGCCGACGTCGTCGACGCGCTCGCCGACCTCGCGCTCACCGAGAGCGTGTACCAGATCGTGCGCGGCAACTTCCCGCGCGCCGCCGCGGTCCTGTCGGCGGTCGCCGAGGGGCGCGCGATGCCGCGGCCCGAGGTCGTCGACACGCCGCGCACCGGCACCGCCGTCACGCACCGGATCGTTCTCGCGCTGCCGTCGGCGGTCGAGCCCGCGCCGGGCTGGGACGCGGCCCCGTCGACCGCGCGCGCGGCCGCCGAGCCGCGCCTGGACCGCTGGCTCGCCGAGCAGCTCGGCGATCCTGCGACGATCCAGGTGCGCTACCGCGATCCGTCCGATCCCGTCGGCGCCGTGCGCGCTCTCTCGATCGCCGAGCTGGGCCTGCAGCCGATCGACCTGCTCGCCTTGTGCGGCCCCGGCCTCGACGCCGCCGAGGCCGAGCTGACCGCGCGGATCGTCGCGCGCACGCTGCCCGCGGGCGATCTGGCCGCGACCTTGCCGCGGCTGCCGCTCGACATCCGCCTGGTCGAGCGCGATCCGGCGGCGCCCGCCACCGAGCGCACCCTCTTCGAGATCGGGCCGCTCCTCGCCGCCGCGCACGACCTGCTCGCCACCGCGCGCGCCGCCGACGCCGACGACCTGCACGTGAACGAGACGCTCGTCGCCGCGGGCACCGGCGCGACGCCCGCGATCGATCTGGCCGAGCTCACCGCCCGCGTCGGCGGTGCGCGCGATCGCCTGCGCGCGCTCGCGGTCGAGCTCATGGCGGACCTCGCGGGCGCAGCGACCGGTGAGGATCCGTTCGCGATCGATCCCGAGGCGTTCCTCGCCGCGCACGCCGGCGGGCTCGGCGACGACGCGTCGATCGTCGCGCGCTACGCGCCGTTCGCGTCGCGGCTCCTGCGCGCCGCGGAGTTCGGCGTGCGCGGTGCGCTGCCGCCGGTGCGCCTCGACGACGTCGCCGCGGTCGCGGCCGCGCTCGCCGCCGCGCTGCGCGACGCGTTCACGCAGGTGATCGGCCGGCTGCAGCGCGCCGCGGCCGCCGCGGGCCCCGACGCCGATGCGCAGCGCGCGATCGCCCGCGCGCTCTTCGGCCCGGGCCTGCGCCTCGTGCCGCGCTTCACCGCGCCCGATCCGGCCGAGCTCGCCGCGCAGCTCGCGTCGCCCGCGCTCCTCCATCACGCGGGGCCCCGCGCGATCGATCGCTTCGTGCACGGCGCCGCCGCGGTGCGCCCGCGCCTCGCGCACCTCACGCGGGCCGCGCTCTTCGGCGAGGCGTTCGGGCGCGCGCCGCTTCGGCCCGCGGTCGCGCAGTACCCCGCGCACCCCGGCGACCTCTGGCTCGGCGCCGAGCTGCCCGCCGATCACGCGCCGTCGGGCAACAAGCTCTCGCTCCTCGTCCTCGACCACGCGCGCTGGAACACCGCCGGCCCGATCGCCGCGCTCCTCGTCGACGAGTGGACCGAGACCTTGCCGAACCCGACCGAGACCACCGCGGTCGCGTTCTTCTACGATCAGCCCGACGCCGCGCCGCCGCAGTCGCTCCTCCTCGCGGTGCCGCCCACCCCCGGCGGCGCGTGGAGTTGGGACGACCTCGTGCACACGCTCCACGACACGCTCGACCTCGCGCGCAGCCGCACCGTCGAGCTCGAGCACCTCGGCGATCAGGTCTACGGCCAGCTCCTGCCCGCCATCGTCGGCGAGCTGGTGCCGGATCGCTTCGGCGGCGATCCGGTCAGCGGCCACCGCGTCATCCTCGACTTCCACGACAACAACGGCTGAACCATGGGCTACACCCGCAACTGCGAGCCACTGCGCGTCTGGAACCGCCTCGAGCCGCGCGCGCGCAAGGACGACTTCGCGCGCGTGCTGCGCGCTGAGGTCCACGATCCGCTGTGGCTCCTCGCGCGGCAGTGGCAGTTCGGCGAGTTCAAGGGCGAGGACACCGGGTCGCCCATCCTCGCGCGCATGGCGGTGCGCACCGCGCGCATCGCCGCGTTCCGCGATCGCCACGGCGCGCTCGCCGGCCCGCCGCCGCCGTCGATGCCGCTCGAGGCGTGCGTCGAGCGCGAGCCCATCCCGAGGGACGTCGTCCACCGCGCGCAACTCGGCCGCCAGTGGCTCGCGCTCCTCGCCCGGCACGCCGGCGGCGGCAGCCCGCCGTTCGACCTCGCCGCGCACCGCGCGCGCTACGTCACGCGCTTCCCGATCGCGGCGCCCGACGCGGTCGATGCCGTCGCGCGCGCGCGCCACGACGCCAACCCGCGGGCCCGCGCCGCCCTGGCCGCGCTCGCCGGCCGCGCCATCGACGGCGTCGCGGTGGCCGCCGCGATCCCGCCCGGTCCGATCGTGTGGGCCGCCTTGCCCGCGAGCCTCACCGACGGCGTCGCGCCGGCGCACCGCGGGCTCGTGATGAAGTCGCTCGAGGAGCTGCGCACCTGGA
>JAYTAJ010000315.1:0-1877 GCA_043737575.1 Myxococcales bacterium
GGTCGGCGCCAGCTGGCGCAGCCGCTCGAGCGTGTCGATCGCGTCGTGAGGATGCGCGAGGTGATCGTCGTAGAGCAGCGCCAGCTCGCGCAACAGCGCTGGCCGCTCGGCCTCGGGCGACGCGGTGCCGAGCCGCGGATCGGTGCGCTCCTCGAGCGACGCCGCCAGCTCGACCCAGCGCTGCCCGGTTCGGTACAGCGCCTCGAGCCGCGATCGCGCCGCGCGATCGTCGGGCCGCATGCCGAGGATGCGGCGGTACTGCGCCTCGGCCCGCGCCGCGCTGCCCTGCTTCTCGCGGATCGCGCCGACCTCCATCAGCAGCTCGCTCGCCGCCTCGGGCGTGTGGGTGTCCTCGGCGAGCGACTCGTACAGCTCGGCCAGGCGATCCCACGCGTCGTGATCGCCCGCGAGACGATGCAGGCGACCGCGGGTCTCGGCGTCGCCACCCGGGACCCGCCGCGCGATCGCGAGCGCCCTCGCCAGCGTGTCGAACGCCCGCGGGATGTCGCGCGCGCCGTTCTCCCACGCCTCGGCGGCGCGGTAGAGCCAGCGCACCTTGGCGTCGGCGTCGGCCGCGGGCAACAGATCGTACGCGGCGGCCAGCTCCTCCCACGGCGAGTCGTAGGCGCGGGTCGGCAGCTGCGGCAGCGGCGGTCGGCGCACCACCGCCTGCACCCGCTTGGCGGGCGGCGGCGGCACCGGGCGCGCCTCGATCTTGGGCGGCCGCGGCGGCGGCGGCGGCAGGCGCGGCTTGCCGGGCGGCGGCGGCGGCATCGCGGCGGCGATCGCCTGGCGCGGCGGCAACAGCTCGTCGAGATCGATCGGCTGCGTCGAGTCGCCGATCGACAGCTCGCCGGTGTCGGGATCGTCGGCCGGGTTGGCGCTCGGTCCGTCGTCGTCGTCGTCGGACTCGACGTGGGCGTCGAGATCGCCGATCAGCAGCTCCTCGGTCTCCTGGTTGCGCTTGCCGATCGGCGGCGCCAGCTCGAGATCGCGATCGATCAAGATCATCGCCGCGGCCGGCTCCGGCTTCGGCATGCGATCGGCGTCGCGGTACTTGCCGATCGCCTTCGCCAGTCGCCACAGGTTGGCGAGCGTGTCGGGCTCCTCGGGCGCGAGCACGAACCCGACCAGGTGGCCGCGGTACGCGCGCGGCAGATCCTTCTGCTGCTCCTCGATCACCTGGGCGCGTCGCCGCAGCGCCGCGAGACGATCGACGCCCTCGGCGCGCTCGGCCAGCGCGGTCTCGATCGCGATCACCTCGGCCCAGGTGCGGTTCTTCGCCGCGAGCCGATACAGCGACGCCCGCAGATCCTCGCGCTCGGGCGCCCACGCGAACGCGGCGCCCAGCTCGGCGGTCGCGCCCTTGGGATCGTTCTGGCGCTCCTCGAGGACGCGGGCCTTGCGGGCGTACAGCTCGGCCTTGGCGGCGCCGGGCGCGGCGCGCAGCGCGACGTCGTAGCTGTCGACCGCCTGCTTCCACAGCGATCGCGCGTCGCCCTCGGTGGCCAGCCGCTCGATCTCCGCCAACAGCTCCGCGTCGCGCGGCGCCACCGCCAGCGCCTCGACCAGCGCGGTCATCGCCTTCGGCCGATCCGACAGCCGCCGCTCGGACACCGCGGCCAGCTCGCGGCTCGCCGCCAGGTACGCCGCCAGATCGATCGCAGGCCCCGCGCTGGTGAGCCGCTTACGCTCGCCGTCGTAGACCTCGGCCAGCTCGCGCCACAGCCCGTAGGCCTCGGCGGCGCGGCGCAGCTCGGCGAGCGTGGTCGGGTCGGGCGCCTCGTCGTGGGCGCGGCGCCAGGCCCGGAAGCCGCCCTTGTGATCGCCGAGCTTCTCGGCGGTGCAGGTCGCGATCCGGGTGTGCAAGATGCGGC
>JAYTAJ010000316.1:0-1876 GCA_043737575.1 Myxococcales bacterium
CGCGGTGGCCGGGCGCTGGCGGCAGATCACCAGGCCGACGTAGTCGACGCGGGCGCCGTCGCGGCTGCCCTGCACGGTCCGCGCGTCGGGCCAGCCGCGCCGCTGCAGGTACGGGCGCATCGGCTCGAGCGGATGGCCGCGCGTCGAGTGATCGCTGGCGCGGTAGTCCCACGCGATGGTCTCGAACCGAGTGAGCCGCGCCAGCTCGGCCTGCGGATCGTCGGTGGCGAGCGACAGCGCGTCGTCCTGCGTCCGCGCCCAGCCCCGCACCTGCCACAGCGCGTCGCGACGATCGGTGTGCTCGGGCATGAGCGCGAGCAGCGCGCCGCTCTCGGCGAGGCCGGTGTACGCGCGATCGTCGAGGCGGACCCGGCGCACGAAGTCCTCGAGCGAGCCGAACCGGCGCTCGCCCCGCTCGCGGGTGATGCGGTCGCTGTCGTCGAGCCGCAGCCCCGACACGTAGCGCAGGCCCATGCGCACCGCGAGCGGGAACGGTCCGCTGGTCGGCTCGATCGTGCAGTCCCACGCGCTGGCGGTGACGTCGATCGGCCGGAGGTCGAGGCCGTGGCGCTGGGCATCGCCGATGATCGTCGCGGGTGAGTAGAAGCCCATCGGCTGGGCGTTGAGCAGCGAGCAGGTGAACTCGGGCAGGTAGTGCTTGCGCAGGAACGACGTCGCGTAGGCGATCAGCGCGAAGCTGGCGGCGTGGCTCTCGGGGAAGCCGTACTCGCCGAAGCCCTTGATCTGCTCGAACACCCGCTCGGCGAACGCCTCCTCGATGCCCTTGGCGGTCATGCGCGAGATCAGCCGCTCGCGGTGCGCGAGGATGCGCCCCGACCGCCGCCACGCCGCCATGTCGCGGCGCAGCTGATCGGCCTCGCCGGGCGTGTAGTCGGCGGCGACCACCGCGAGCTTCATCACCTGCTCCTGGAACAGCGGCACCCCGAGGGTGCGCGCCAGCACCGGCTCGAGGCAGGCGTGGGGATAGATCACCTCCTCCTCGCCGTTTCGCCGCCGCAAGAACGGATGCACCATGCCGCCGCTGATCGGGCCGGGCCGCACGATGCTGACCTCGATGACGAGATCGTAGAAGGTGCGCGGCTTCAAGCGCGGCAGCATCGACATCTGCGCGCGGCTCTCGATCTGGAACACGCCGATGGTGTCGGCGGTGCAGATCAGATCGAACGTCCCGGGATCGTCGGCCGGGATCGCCGCCATCGACAGCGGCAGATCGACGGTGTCGGGGCGATGCGCGCGCATGAGGTCGAAGCACTTGTGCAGCTGGTGCAGCGCGCCGAGCGCGAGCAGATCGACCTTGAACAGCCCGAGCGACTCGAGGTCGTCCTTGTCCCACTGGATCACGGTGCGGCCCGGCATCGTCGCGTTCTCGATCGGCACCAGATCGTGGACCGGCTCGTGGCCGAGCACGAAGCCGCCCGGGTGGATCGACAGGTGGCGCGGGAACTCGAGCAGCGCCGACGCCAGCCGCACCAGGTGCTCGATCGCCGGGCCGGGCGTGGCGGCGCCGCCGTCGAGGGCGTGGTGGACCGCGGCCGGCTCGACGCCGCCCCACGACGACATCAGCTTGGCGGCGCGATCGAGCGCGGTCTCGGGCAGGCCGAGGACCTTGCCGACGTCGCGCACCGCGCTCTTGGGGCGATAGCGGATGAGGTTGCACACCATCGCGGCGTGATCGCGGCCGTAGGCGCGATAGACGTGCTGGATCACCTCCTCGCGGCGCTCGTGCTCGATGTCGAGATCGATGTCGGGCGGCTCGGCGCGCTCGCGCGACAGGAACCGCTCGAACAACAGCTCGATGCGCGTCGGATCGACCGCGGTGATGCCGAGGCAGAAGCACACCGCCGAGTTCGCCGCC
>JAYTAJ010000317.1:0-1875 GCA_043737575.1 Myxococcales bacterium
TGAACCGGAGTGACCACGGGGCCGAGGGAGGGATCAGGAGCGGGATCAGCGTCTTTGCGTGCCACGGTGTGCCTCGTCGAAACGAGCCGGCTGTGTAGCACCCGGTTCATTGCGGCGTCAATTCAGGCGGTTCGACCTCGACACCCGCCGCGCGGTTGCCTCGCTGCGTGGATTCGCGTAACGGTGCGGTATGCGCGCCGCCGCCGCCTGGTTTGCCGTCGCTGCGCTCACCACCGCGGCGTCGTCGGCCGACGCGGGGGACGGCGAGCGCGCGGTGTCGCTCGGCCTCGGCTACGCGACCTACGCGACCCCGAACGCCGAGGACGACGACACCCTCACGCCGACCGCGGGCGCCGCCGTCGCCGCCACCTACGAGCGCGGCGTCGGCGCCGACACCGCGGTGCGCGCCGATCTCGTCGTCGGCGGTTATTTCGGCGGCGGCACCGTCGGCTCGGCGCTCGCGACCGTCGGCCTCGGGTACCGCGTCGACGTCCTGAAGTACGTGCCGTACCTCGAGGTCGGCGTCGGCGCGCTGGTCCGGACTGGCGGGCCGTTCGAGACCGGCGCCGAGCCCGCGCTCCGCATCGGCGGCGGCGTCGACTGGCTGCGCGGTCGCGCTCGCTCCTACGGCGTCGCGGTGATCATGACCAGCTTCGCGAGCGAGACCACGACGCTGGCGGTGTCGCTGCGGTCGACCTGGCGCTGGGGGTACTTCTGAGCGGCCGAGACACCGCTTGACCGTCCGGGCCCCCGCGTCTATGGTCCCGCGCGTCTAGGTAATCTGAACTCGTGGAAAGTATGCGTGTCTCGTTCGAGCGGCCACTGGCGCCCGCCCTCTGTGAGGAGCGGCGTGCCAATGACCCAGGACCTGCGTTGCAGTCCTGGGCGCCGTGCTCGAGGGGCGATCGACCTGCCGATCGCTCCTGTTATCCCGTCCTTCGCAGCGCCCCTCATCGGGCGGCGACCCCACCACACCACGCGCGACCGATCGGCACGATGCCGGGACTCGGCGGCGTGGCTCGACGCGATCATGGCGTCGTGGCCGGGGATCTTCGCCGCTGGTGCACGGCAGGTGTTGACCGCGCGCGGTGGACCCTCTCGCCACTCTGGAACCGTACCCAATGTCGAATCCCACGCCCTCGTCCGACACCGATCCGTCGGGCCCCGATCCTGTCCTCCTGAATAGCCTCGTCACCGCCGACGACGCCGGCACGCCCGAAGACAGCGACGTCGCGGCCCCGGTGGTCGCACGCTTCGCCGATCTCGGCCTGCCCGCCGACGTCCAGGCCGCCCTCGACGACATGGGCTACCTGCAGCCGACGCCGGTGCAGTCGGCGGTCTACGCGCCGGTCGTCGCCGGCAAGGATCTGATGGTCCAGTCCCGCACCGGGACCGGCAAGACCACCGCCTTCGGCCTGCCGATCATCTCGTCGATCGACTCCAGCCTGCGCGCGCCGCAGGCGATCGTCCTGACCCCGACCCGCGAGCTCGCGCTGCAGGTGTGCCGCGAGCTGGCGCAACTCGGCAAGCACAAGGGCCTGTCGATCGTCCCGATCTACGGCGGCGCGCCGATCCCGAAGCAGATCACCCAGCTGAAGGACGGCGTCCACATCGTCGTCGGCACCCCCGGCCGCGTGCTCGATCACATCGGCCGCCGCACCCTCGACCTCAAGCAGATCCGCTTCTTCGTCCTCGACGAGTGCGACGAGATGCTGTCGATGGGGTTCCTCGAGGACATCGATCGGATCGCGTCGCACACGCCGAAGACCAAGCAGACCCTGCTGTTCTCGGCGACGATGCCGAACGAGGTCCTCCGCTACTCCAAGCGGCAGATGCGCGAGCCCGAGCAGATCGCGCTGTCGAGCGGCAATATCT
>JAYTAJ010000318.1:0-10175 GCA_043737575.1 Myxococcales bacterium
CGGCGAACTGGCTCGCCTGCAGCGACCCCACCGCGGGCTCGCTGAGCTCGGCCTGCTGCAGCGGGCTCAGCCGCGGCGCCTCGGGTCCACCACACGACACCACGGCCACGAGCACGAGCAGGCGCTTCATGCGCCGAGCATACGTCAGGCCCCGACCGCGGCGAGATCCGCCGCGGGGACGACGATGCCACGCTCGGCCAGCGGCCGCGCCACCGACCGTTGCGCCGCGTCGACGAACGCCGGGTCGTAGTCGCGGCAGGCGAGGGCGCCGAGCCCGCTGGGTGCGCAGGCGCGGCCGTCGCCGCCCGCGAGCACCGGCGCGAACCCGCGCATCGCGTGGCCCGCGACCCGGCCGAGGTGGGCGCGGGCGTCGTCGTCGAGGCGGTCGTCGGCCCAGTCGAGGAACCACCAGCCGAGCTGGGCGTGGCTCGACTCGTCGGCGACCACCGCGGCGAGCGCCTGATCGACCAGCGCGCTGCCCGCCAGTCGCCGCGACAGCTTGAGGATCGGCACGGTCAGCGCCTCGCCGACGCACGACGTCCGCACCACCCGCTCGGCGGCGGCGAGCAGCGGATCGGTCGCGGTCGGCGGCCGCACCAGCTTGCCGAGATCGACCTCGAGCGCGACCGCGCCGCCGAACGCCGCGGCGACCCGCGCCGCCAGCTCGGTGTGGACGATCTCGTCGACGACGAAGTCGCCGGCCGCGGCGATCAGATCGATCGGCGCGTTGCAGGCGCACAGCGCCACCGCGATCTCGGCGAACGCCGCGGCCGACGCGTACTCGGAGAACGCGGTCGTGGTCCAGACCTGACGCGCCGCCGCCGACGCCGGTTGGGCCTCGTCCCACGGCAGCTCGTCGATCCACGCGCGCCGCGGCGCCAGGCGGCGCCCCCACGGCCCACCGATCGCCGCGAGCTGGAACGGGACGAGGCCACCCGTCACGAAGCGCCCCGCGCCATCGATGCGCGGAGGTCGCTGCAGTACTCGCTCACGTCGTAGCGCTGGCCCTTGTTGGCGATGTTGCCGACCAGCGGATAGCCGTCGGCGTCGCACAGCGCCCGGAAGCGCGCCGACGCCGCCAGCGCGGTCTCGCGATCGGTGTTGTACAGCGACAGCCGCAGATCCAGGCGCGCCTGGGGCTGGGCGTTGTCGTCCGCGGGCTCGGGCGGCATCGCCACCACCGCGGCGACGGGCGTCATCGGCGCGGCGATCGGCGCGGTCGATGCGCTGGCCACCGTCGGGACCGGGACCTCGGCGGCGCTGGAATGCCGCTGCTTCGCGGGCGTCGAGGTGGTGCCGCAGCCGGCGGAAAGCAGGAGCACGGTCAGGATCTTGCGCTTGTGGGCCATGGGGCGTCTCTCCGGTTGGTTGCTCGAAGGACGGCGCCAGCGCGCGACCGTTAACGTACCATCGCACGATGCGTGTCCTGGTCGCGCTCGCCGCCTGCATGCTCGCCGGGTGCAACTGGGTTTTCGGCCTCGACGCGCCCGCCGGGGATCGCGACGCGACCGCGACCGACGGCGACGGTCCGAGCGGCGACGGCCCCGACGCGGCTCCGGTACCGGTCCAGGGGATGACGATCGCCGCGGGCGGCAGCCACACCTGCGTGGTCCGCAGCGACGGTGTGCGGTGCTGGGGCCGAGGCGACAAGGGCCAGCTCGGCTACGGCAACGGCGCCTCGGTCAGCCAGCCCGCGCTGGTCGGCGCGGTGCCGCTCGGCCTGGTGGTGGTCGTGCAGATCGTCGCGGGCGAGAGCCACACCTGCGCGCTGCTCGACAGCGGCGCGCTCCGGTGCTGGGGCGACGGCGCGAAGGGCCGCCTCGGCTACGGCGCCGAGACCGACCTCGGCGACGACGAGCTCCCGACCGCGGTCGGGACGGTCCAGGTCGGCGCGATCGCGACCCAGATCGCGGCGGGTGGCGCCCACACCTGCGCGGTCGTGCAGCAGCACGCGTACTGCTGGGGCGACGCCACCCAGGGCAAGCTCGGCTACGGCAACACCCTCGACCTCGGCGACGACGAGCTGCCGGTGGCCGCGGGCGCGGTCCCCACCCCCGGCCTGGTGTACGCGGTCGCGGCGGGGCTGGGTCACACCTGCGCGCTGCTCACCGACGGCCGCGTCCAGTGCTGGGGCCTCGGCGTCGACGGGCGCCTCGGCTACGGCGAGACCGCGAACCGCGGCGATCAGCCGAATCCGCCCCAGGCCACGCTGGGGCTCGGCGCTGGCGCGATCGTCCAGCTCGTCACCGGCAACGCGCACTCGTGCGTGCTGATCGGCGGCGGCGCGGTGAAGTGCTGGGGCGACGGCGGCAACGGCGCGCTCGGCTACTCCAGCACCCAGGATCTGGGCGATGACGAGGCGATCGACACGCTCCCCGCCGTCGCGATCGGCGGCAACGCGCGCGCGATCACCGCGGGCGGCAACCACACCTGCGCGCTGCTCGACACCGGTGCGGTGCGGTGCTGGGGCCACGCGTCGTCCGGCCAGCTCGGCTACGGCAACGTCGAGAACATCGGCGACAACGAGACCCCGGCGGTGGCGGGCGACGTCGCGCTCGGCGGCGCCGCGATCGCGATCACCGCGGGCGCGGCCCACACCTGCGCGGTGCTCGCCGACGGCGCGGTGCGGTGCTGGGGCAGCAACGGCGTGGGCCAGCTCGGCCTCGGCGCCGTCGGCAACCTCGGCGACAACGAGCGGCCCGACTCGGTCGGCCCGATCGACTTCTAGCCCGCCGGATCAGATCGCGCAGCCGAGGCTCGCCGCGGTCGAGCGCAGGGCGTCCTCGCCGGCCTTGCAGCCGGGCACCGCGGCCTCTTGCGCCGCGCTGCGCTGATCCTCGGGCAGGTCGTGCCACGTGGCCCAGCTCTGCTTGGTCGCCTCGAGCCCCTGGCGCAACCCGTCGAGCGCGGGGCCCGCGGTGTCGCACGCGGCGAGCTTCTCGAAGACCGCGAGGTACGCGTCGCACGCGGGCACGCCGGTCGAGACGTTGGTCGGCGCCTCGGTCGGTGGCGGGGTCGGCGGCGTCGGCGGGGCGTCGCGCGCCAAGGTCAGCGGGTACGTGACCGGCGCGCCCGCGGCGTCGGTGGCGGTGCAGTTGGTGGCGATCGTGCGTGTCGCCGCGTCGTACGCGCCGTCGCAGGTCGCGCGCACCTCCTCGTACGGCATGTCGAGCGACAGGCTGCTCGCGGAGCCCAGGCCCGCGCCGATCGGCCGCGCGCCCTCACCGACGGTGAAGTCGCACAGCGTGCCGCTGAGCGTCAGCTCGGCGGTCTTGCTGCCGTCGAGGCCGACGGTCGCGTACCAGACACCCGCGACGTCCGGGCACGCCGGCTGGCTCGGGCCCTTCGCGCCCGGTCCCGAACCGCACGCCGCCAGGGAGATCAGCACGATCGATTTCCACATGGCCGCAGTTTTACACCCGCCGCGACCCACGCGCGCGAATCACGCCTTCGTCATCGAGTGCAGCCCTGCTCGTATTCATTGGAGGCGCACCATGCCCGGGCCCGGTGACAGCCTTCTGTCAGGTTTGTCGCGGCTACTCGATCGAGATCAGCTCGTAGACGTCGGCGACGCCGCCGTTGCGGACCATCGCGTGGGCCACGCCCTCGACCATCACGACCTGCGCCAGCGCGTTGACGACCGGCATGTCGACGCGGCGATCCCAGGCCGACGCGGTGAGGTTGTAGAACAGGAGCTCGCGCGGCGTCGCGACGAAGATGCGGGTCACGCCGCCCTCGACGTGGTGGCCCATGCCGATCGCGCGGTCGAGGTCGGCGGGCGCGCTGGGCAGCACCGTCCACGTCGACGTGCCGGTGGTGTGGACCACGAGGTGGCGGCGGTTGCTGTCGCTGGCGTTGCCGCCCGCGACGTAGATCTGGCCGCCGGTCGGCGGCGCGTAGGCGATCGCGTTGCTGATCGTGAACGGCAGCGCGCCCGGCTCGTTCGCCCACAGGCCGTCGAGGTCGCGGCGGATCGCGGTGGCCTGGTCCATGTTGGAGCCGTCGCGGCCGCCGACCATCAAGATCGTGTTGCTGGTTCCGTCCCACGCGCCCGCCGACTCGCCGCGGTGGAAGGCCGACGGGCCGCTCGGGCCGTTGCCGTAGCCGGGCACGTCGGTCCAGGTGTCGGTGGCGGGATCGTAGCGCTGGCCGTCGTCGCCCATGAGGAACAGGCTGGTGCGGTCGGCGACGAAGATCGCGCCGAAGCCCGAGGCCTCGAAGTCGTTCTGCGCGCCCGGCGGCAGCGACAAACGCCCCGACATGATGCCGGTGTCGACGTCGAAGGCGCGGAAGGTCGTCGTCTGGCCGAAGTCGGTGACCGGCGCGAAGTAGATGTGCTGGGCGTGGCCGGTCGCCATGAAGCCGCGGTTGTTGCCGAGATCGAGCGCGATCGTCGCCGAGCCGATCTGGTTCCAGTGCTGGATCGCGGTGCAGGTCAGGCCGTCGCCCTCGAAGCCGGTGTTGCACGCGCAGGTCGTGTCGGTGCAGGTCGCGTTGGTGGCGCAGGCCGGCATGCAGCTCGCGGCGGCAGTGTCGATGGTGCTGGCCGCGTCGATGATCGCGTCGGGGACATCGCCGCAAGCGGCCAGCGAAAACAACAGGACGACGACGGGGGCGCGCATGACCGATATGATAACCCGCATGCAGCGCCTCACGATCGTGATCCCGGTCCTGCTCGCGTTCGCCGCGGGCGCGGCGCTCGCCACCCGGCTGCCGTCGGCCGAGGCCCAGCAGGCGCCGCGCGGCCTCGGGTTACAGGCGTGCGTGCAGTCCTTGGCGCACCGCGGGGCGCAGCTGCAGGCGTCGCGCCGCAGCGAGCGTGCGGCGACGAAGCTGGTCGAGCTCGCCAACGCCGCGCGCGACGCCGCCGAGCAGGACCGCGAAAAGGTGCAGGTGCTGCTCGACCGCGAGCGCGCCCACATGCGGCGCCTCGAGGAGATAATCCGCGAGCATCTCGTGAGCAGGACGCTGAGCAGGACGCGGTAGCGTTGGCCGGCCGATCGAGTTGCCTGTCGTCGACGGCGACAGGGGCCGGGCGGCCAACCGCGCGGAAGGCCACGGCGGCGGCGGGCACGAGCCGTGCAAATCCGCGCGGCATGCGCTCGCTCGCCATCGCCACCGTGCTCGCCCTGTCGTCCCTCGTCGGGTGTGCCGCGCCCGAGGTCGAGGTCGAGGAGGTCGAGGTGCCGGCCGACGACGATGGCAAGGCCGACGCCGCGTCGGAGCTGAAGGTCCGGGCCGGGGACACCAGCGTGTGGATCACCCGGGCGCTGGAGCGGCGGGTGATCGATGGCGCGCCGACCTACGTCTTGCGCGGCCGGGCCAGCCGCAACGTCACCGACGGCCTCGGCTTCGTGATCGACGATCCCTACGGCGACTTCGCGGTGCGGACCGCGCGGACCTTCGAGGTCACCTGGCCGGTGTCGACCGGTCGCACGCTGATCGACGGCGTCAACCAGTTCGTGCGGCTCGGCTTCGCGCCCAGCAGCGGCCGGCCCGACAGCCTCACCACGCGGGTGGTGGTGAGGCCGCGCCTCGAGGCGATCACCGGCTCGTCGAAGATCTACCTCACCGCCGAGCTCACGCCGGTCGCGGTCGGTGGCGGCGTCGCCTACCGGATCAAGGCCCGCACCACCGCCGGGTTCACGTCGCTCGAGGTCTCGGCCGGCGGCGTCGCGCTGTCCGGAATCCGGACGGTCGACGCGACCCACGCCGACCTCGATCTCCTGCCCGATCACGTCTTCGCGATGGCCGGCGTCTCGGGCGCCGCCGGCCAGCTGACGATCACCGCGACGATCGGCGGCAACCGCGTCACCAAGCAGGCGCGGCTCGGCCTGTCGGTCAAGAAGCTCGGCATCACGACCGGCGACGCCTACGAGCTGTGGCCGCGGCCCGAGTGCGAGGACGCGACCCGCGCCTGCCTGGCGGCGTTGCCCGATGGCGCGGTCGATCTCGGCGCCTGCGGCGAGTACCTCGAGGTCAGCGCCTGCGTCCGCCAGAGCGGCGCGATCGTCGACGAGGCCGCGTTCACCGCCGCGCTCGCCGACGGCATCGCGCGCACCGCCACCGCCGAGTTCCGCGCCGACGGCGTCGGCCTGGTCGGCGCCGATCGCGTCGAGCAGCTCGCCTTCGGCGCCGAGCAGACCATCGAGTACCGCCTGCAGCTGCTGTTCGGTCAGCGCTACGCCTCGGTCGCCGCCCGCACCGCCGCGCTCACCGCCGCCGTCGACGGCGCGATCGACACCGTCTACGCGCGGCCGATGGAGCTGGTCGAGCCGCACCCGCCCGTGGCCGGCGACCTCGCCGCCCTGCGCCACGTCGCCGCCGACGCGCTCCTCGCCGAGCTCGCCACCTACGACTTCCTGCACAGCGAATACGCCCGTCCCCTCGACGAGCTGACCCGCACCTTCCGCGCCCGCCACGTCGCCAGCATCCGCGCCTTCCGCGAGTCGCTCACGCTCGACGGCGCCGTCTTCGCCGACCGCTGGCTCGACGCCTACGTCGAGGTCACGATCGACTCCGCCACCGGCCTCGCCACGCGCGTCTTCATCGAGATCGACTGAGTCAGTCGAGGTTGTTGGCGTCGGGGGCGTGGGCGAGGGGCGCGCCGCCGAAGACCGAGAGGAACGCGGGCGGCGACAGCCACACGCCGTTGTGGGCGACGAAGGCGACGGTGGCGCGCCGGGTCGTGCGGTCGTGGCCGTTGATCATCGCGGTGACCTCGGCCGGCCACTCGGCGTCGATCTGGAAGCGGCCCTGCGACAGCTGCGTGATCCGGACGTGGGCGGCGTCGCCGCGGATGACGCGCGCGAAGAAGTAGAGCGGCCGCGCGTTGGCGTCGCGGCTCGCGGGCGCGAGATCGACGATCGCCGAGAAGGTGCCCGCGGGTGGCGTCGCGGGCTGCGCCGACGCCGCCCACACCAGCGCGAACCGCCCGGTCTCCTGCTGGCGGAACCCCAGCGTCTCCCAGTCGGGCGGGAAGGTCGCGGCCTCGATGGTGAGGCCGGCGATCGGCGGCAGCTCGCCCTGGCGGATCGACGCCGCGAGCTGCACGCCCTCGCGCCCGACGTCGGCGTCGGCCACCGCGACCGTGTGCGCCGCGGGCGTGAGGTAGTCCAGATCGGTCGCGACCCGGGCCCGGCGATGCAGCATCGTCACGGTCGGCATCAGCAGGTGCTCGGTGTGGAGCGCCGCGCGCACGTCGGTCGGCAGCGCGGCGAGGATGTGCAAGAGCTTCGCGACCTCGTCGAGCTCGCTACCCGACGAGCCCTGCGACAGCACCAGGGTCGGCGTCTGCCACGGGTAGAAGTCGACGACGCCGTGATCGCGATGCTCGGGCCACAGGAACAGCTTGCTCGCCTCCCACATCGTGCCGATCGCCGCGATCGAGCCGTTGCGCGGGATGCTCATCCAGCCGTCGGGGAAGTTGTACGCCTGCGACTGGTTCGCGATCAGGATGCGCGCCGGATCCGAGTGCCACGGGTCGGTGCCCGCGTAGGCCTGGTTGATCTGGGTCTCGATGCCCGGCATCGCGGCCGTGCCCGCGACCGCGTGGCCGTCGTCCATGTCGTGATACGACAGGCCCGCGTAGCCCGCGGCCTGCCCGGCCGCGACCAGCGCCGCGACGCACGCGGTCGGCGCGCCGCTGGCACACGCCGCGGTCGCGAAGCCGCGGCGCTCGATCGCCACCGTCGCGGTCGCGACCTCGGCGCCCGCGACCAGCCCACGCGCCGCCACCGTCAGCGGCCCGGGCGCGATCGCGGTCAGATCGATCAGGCACACGAACGGCGGCGCCGCGAACGTGCAGCGCGGCGTCGCCTCGCCCGCGATCGACACCTCGACGCCGTCGAGCCGCGGATCGGGGACGACGTCGACCACCACCGAGCCCAGCACCACCGCGCCCTCGCCCGGCGACTGGAACGACAGCGCGATCGGCGCCGGACCGTCGCCGGGCGGCGCGTCGGGCTCGCCGTCACCGCCATCGCACCCGACGAGCAACCCGACGATCAGGATCCGCACGGCAGAGTCTCGCATCGCTCCAGGCTACCGCCCGCGCGCCGCGAGCGGGCCTCGATCTTCGCGTACCCTCGCGCGCAATGCGCATCGCCGGCTGGTGTCTCGGATCGATCCTCCTGTTCGCGGCGTGCGGGTCGCCCGCCAAGCCCGCGCCCGCCGCGCCCGCTGCGGTCGCCGCACCCGCCGACGAGATCATGTGCGGCCAGCTCGGCCACGGCGCGCTCTACGTCTTCCGCGCCAACGATCCCGCGATCGACGCCGCCCAGGCCGCGTACGACGCCGCGACCGCCGCCGGGGACGATCACGCCCGCGCCGCGCAGCACTACCTCGCCTGCGCCGCCGCGTATCGCGCGATCCCCGCCGACTTCGCCGAGCTCGATCACGCCCTCGCCAACGCCCGCCACTGCTACGACGCGGCGATCATCGCCTACTACAACGGCCGGCTCATCGAGCGCGAGGGTCGCGCCGCCGTCACCGCCGCGCTCGCCGAAGAGCCCCGCGCCGCGCTCGCCACCGACGTCGCGTCCGCCCTCGCCGCTCAGAAGGACTGCGGCGCCGAGTAGCCGGTTACTGCACCAGCGGCGGCGCGACGTCGACGCGAAACACCGGCACCAGGCCGATCCGATCGTCCCACCCTGCGCTGCGCCGATAGAACCAGTCGAGGCGCCGAGCCGGGCTCGCCGCGAACGTCGGATCCTTCAGCGCCTCGGCGAACGCGGCCTTGACGTCGGGTGACGCCAGGAGCTGGCGCGCGAGCTCCTCGGCGACGTAGCTCTCCATGTACTCCTTCTGCTCGAAGGCGGCGTTGAAGAAGCCCCAGTTCACGAGCGCGTCGGGGGCCATCGGCTCGAACAGGTGCAGCACCAGGCGCGCGCCCGGCTGCGCGATCGGCACGAAGATCGCGCCGCTGCCGGTCGGTTGCGGCTCGGGCTTCCATCCACCCGCGAGCCGCAGCGTGTGGCGACCCTCGAAGTCGCGGCCGAAGGTCGGCTTGTCGTCGCGCCAGACCTCGGCGTCGACGCGGACGTCGCCCGCGACGCGCTGGTAGCGCAGGCCGTGGCGATCGAGGCGCTCGGCGACGATCGCCGCGAAGCCGCCATGCACGACGTAGCCCGCGCGCGGCGCCGTCACCGTCAGGACCGGCACCACGTGATCGCGCAGCGGGATCTTCCAGATCTGCGGCGTGGTCTCGTCGTACTTCGTCCACAGTCCGCCCGACACCTCCGACGGCACGCGCTCGTAGCGATAGCCGCGAAAGTCGATCGTCCGCACCTGATCATCGGCGCTCGACAACAGCGCGACCTCGGTGCCGCCGATCGCCGCGTCGGCCAGATCGGCCGCGTCGGCCGCCGCGCGCCACGCCGCGGCGTCGACGATCGCGCGCTCGAGCACCGCGATCAGCGTGTTGCGGGTCGACCGCACGCGCTCGGGATAGGTGCGCCACGAGTGGGTCTCGACCAGGATGGCGAGGCGGTTGCGCGCCACCGCGTAGTACGACGAGAACCGCGGCGGTGCCTCGCCGTCGACGAAGCCCGACGACGGATCGTCGTCCTTGTCGAACGACGGATAGAACGCCAGCGGCAGGTTGCCGAGCGCGGTGACGCGATCGATCAGCGCCGCCGACAGCGTCGCCGCCGCCTCGTCGAGCCCGTCGCTGCGCGCGCCGCGCGGCGCCACCATCACCGCGATGTCGTGCTCGAACCTCGCGCCGTCGGTCGTGTGCAGATCGATGAACAGCGTCGGATCCCAGCGCTGCCACAGCTGCAGGAGCGCCGCCATCTCGGGCGCGTCGGCCTTCACGAAGTCGCGGTTCAGGTTCAGCGCCGCGCCGGTTGTGCGGAAGCCCATCTCGACCGGGCCGCGCTGGTTCGGGCGGTTGTTCGGCCCGAAGCGCTCGTGGCCGTCGACGTTGAAGATCGGCACGAACACGATCGTCACCGCGTCGAGCACGCCTGGCACCAGCTTGCCCTCGAGCACGTCGCGCGCGACCCAGAAGCCGGCGTCCTTGCCCTCGATCTCACCGGCGTGGATCCCGCCCTCGACCAAGATCACCGGCCGATGGCTGCGCTTGCTCGCCGCCGCGTCGAAGCCCTTCGCCGACAGGATCAGCGCCACCATCTCGCGGCCCTCGGGCGTCGTCCCGAAGTTCTCGCACCGCG
>JAYTAJ010000319.1:0-1872 GCA_043737575.1 Myxococcales bacterium
GTCGGCGGCGTTCCTCCAGGGCATGGAGCCGCTGTACGCGCGCACCACCTCGATCGGCGACGCGGTGCAGTTCGACCACGAGACCGAGTTCGACTCGACCGACCTGTACCTGATCAAGGACCTCGAGCGCATCCAGAAGTTCGACGGCCCGCTGATCGGCCGCGAGACCAAGAAGGCGCTGGCGTGGAACAAGGCCAAGGTCGTCGTGTTCAAGGCCAAGCAGGGCGGCATCAAGGGCGACGCCCGCGCCAAGGTGACGTTCCAGACCAAGTCCCACGACAAGCGTGAGATCCCCGAGGTCGATCCGCGCGAGGCCAAGATCCCGCTCAAGGTCGCCGCCGAGGTCAGCGTGTTCGACGGCGCCGAGCGCTACACGATGAACAACGGCATGGACGTCGTGCTCTTGCCGATCGAGTCGCCGGTCCCGCTGGTCGCGGCGCAGCTGATCTTCGAGGTCGGCGACGTCCACTCCGGCGCGGTGCCCGGCCTCGCCGATCGCGCCGCGAACTTCCTCGAGCCGCCGAGCAACATGGACGCGCTGTTTCGGGTCGGCATCAACATCGCCGGCGGCACCGACAACGACTACACCGTGTTCGCGGCGAGCGGGCTCGACATCTACCTCGACGTCGTCCTGAAGGGCCTCGAGCGCACCGTCAAGGCCGGCGACTACGACCAGGAGGGCATCGAGGCGTGGCAGAAGGCGACCCGCGAGCGGTTCCGCCGCAAGGACTACCAGGCCGACGTCGAGTACCGGCGCCAGATCCTGACCGCGCAGTACGGCGCCGATCATCCGTACACCAAGAACGGCGTGCTCTCGCCCGAGTCGGCCAGCGGCATCGGCCACGACCGGCTGATGGACTTCAAGGGCGAGCACTACTCCGCCGCCAACGCGACGATCGTCGTCGTCGGCAAGTTCGACACGGGCCGGGCCAAGCGGATCATCTCCGACTCGTTCGGCAACTGGAGCCGCGGCCGCACCGACAAGCCGATCGACGTGCCGGCGGCGCCGCGCACCGGCCCCGAGTTCATCGGCGTCGTCGGGCTCGAGAACCCGCAGGTCACGGTCACGATCTCGTACCCGGCGCCGGCCGGCATCGACGGCCAGGAGGCGGCACGCCGCGTGCTCACCGAGATGCTCAACATCCGCATGGGCGACATCCGCTTCAAGCTCGGCTCGACCTACGGCACCTACGCGGCGCGGCGGCCCCAGGTCGGGCCGGCGTCGTACCAGATGGGCGGCAACGTCGACGGTCCGCGCGCGGGCGAGTCGATCAAGGCGATGCGCGAGGGCGTCGAGATGCTGCGGCGCGGCGACACCTTCGACGTCGACTTCGTGCGAGCGCGGCGCGCGCTGATCGAAGATCTGCTCGGGCAGTCGACGGTGACGCAGCAGCTCGCGGCGCAGCTCGGCGCGATCGCGCGCTTCAAGGTCAAGCCCGACTACTACAAGCAGCTCATCAAGCAGATCGCGGCGGCGTCGCCGGCCCAGGTCAAGATGCTGCTCGCGAAGGAGCTGGCGCCGGCCGGCGAGGTGATCGTGTGTCTCGGCGATCGCGCGACGCTGGAGAAGGCGTTCGCCGACGCCGGCATCGATCAGGTGAAGCTGGTCGAGCCCGACTACAAGTAACAGGAAGGGATTTCGCAATCCCTCGGCTCATAACAGGGAGGGATTTCGCAATCCCTCCCCTCGTCGGGGCAGCCCCCGACGAGCCTCCCCTCCGAGACGGGTGACTTCGGGGCATCCGGTCAGGGCGAGGCGAGGCGGGCGGTGAGCGCCTGGCACTGGGCGGCGGTGACGACGAGGCGGGCGTGGAGGCGGGTGATGGACGCGGTGAGGTGCGGCGCGGGCGAGCGCGGCGCGGTCGGCGGCAG
>JAYTAJ010000320.1:0-1870 GCA_043737575.1 Myxococcales bacterium
CGGGCCATAGTCGGTGCGTCCGACCACCGGACCGTCGAGCACCGCGCGGTGGATGAACAGCTCGCGGCCGAGCCGGGTCGCGACCTCGGGCCGATAGCCGCGGGCCTCGGCGATCGCGGCGACCGCGGGCCACAACCGATCGCGCGCGGTCGCGGCGCTGTCGGCGTCGCCGATCCAGATCGCGAGCCGCGGCGACGCGCAGCCGAGCTGATCGAACCAGTAGACGTCGTTGGCGAGCTGCGCCGCCAGCGCGTGCAGCTCGGCGTCGTCGAGCCCGGCGATGACGCGGGCGCCGAGCGCGACCAGGGACCAGCGATCGGCGAAGGTCAGATCGCGCGCCGACGGCGCCAGCGCGACGCGGCGGATCGCGGCGATGGTCGCGTCGCCGCCCCACACGATCCGCAGCGCGGCGCGCGCCGACAGCGCCGCGGTGATCGCGTCGTCGTGGCCGTACTCGATCATCGCGATCCGATCGCGCACCGCCTCGAGGCCGGGCCGGACCAGGAGCTCGTCGAGCAGGCGGCACAGGTGATCGACCACGGGCGAGCCGCGACTCGACAGCCGCACCACGTTGGCGTTGCCGGCCAGCACCGACAGCAGCCACGAGTACATGAAGATGGTGTCGACGTTGCCGGGCGGGACGTGGAACACCAGGCCCTGCGGCACCCGGAGCACGTCGGGCCGCGCCGCCGTCTCGAACTCGCGCTTCATGCGGATCGTCTCGGTCTTGCGCATGAAGAAGCCGAGCGCCATCAGCTCGGGATGGACCCGCGCCACTGGATCGTTCATCAGCCGCGACGCGAACGCGTGGCACAGCTCGAGGATGTCATCGGCGAACGGCTCACCGCGCGGCGCCGCGATCACCGCGTCGAGGAGCGGCGCCAGCGGCCGCGATCCCAGCGCTGGCACCCGCACGACGACGTTCACGCCGCGACCTCGGCGGCGTGGGTGTCGCTGCAGCCGCGCAGCTCGGCGCGCGGCACCCGACCGATGATGCGCAGCGCCTTGCCGAGCCGATCGCCGCCGCGATCGACGTGCTCGATCACGCCGAGATCTTCGGTGAGCACCGAGTGACCCGGGTAGCAGGTCGGCAGCGCGCTCACCGCCTGGACCACGCCCGCGGTGCCGATCGGGACCTCGGCGAACGTCATCGGATCGCGGATGATCACGTCGGCGAAGGCGGGCGGATACAGGAGGCCGTCGTCGCCCTCGAGGTAGACCGAGCCGACCTGCTCGACCATGCCGTAGAAGTCGTGGACGCGGCGCAGCCCGGTCGCGTCGCGCAGCCGCTGCTTGAACGTCGGGTTGTCGACCGCGCGCGCCGCGAGCTGCTTCCAGCCGCCCGAGTGGATCAGCACGCCGTTGCGCAGATCGCAGCCGGCGTTGGCGATCGCCTCGTACAGGTACGCCCACACCATGAACGTGAAGCCGAAGATCAAGAACGGCGCGCCGCCGTGCTTGCGCAGGAAGCCGTCGAGCGCGGCGCGATCGAGCTGCATGTGCTCGTCGAGCACGAAGGTCGGCTGAGCGCCGAACGTCATCATGCCGAGCACGCCGGCGCCACGCGCCGAGAACGCGTGACGATCTTGCAGCAGCACGCGGGTGTCGACGATCAGCATCGGCAGGCGCCGCGGCCCGAGGACGTGCGTCATGATCCGCGCCAGCGCCCGGCTCTGGCGGCGCGCGGTGTCCTTGTCGAGATAGACCCGGCTCGGCACCTGCCCGGTGGTGCCGCTCGACGTGAGCGTGGTGCTGATCGCGTCGTCGGGCACGCTGACCAGGCGGTGACTCTTCCACAGCCCGACCGGCAGCCACGGCACCTCGGTCAGCGTGGTCGGCGCCCGCGCGCCGGGGCCGAGCACGTCGGTGA
>JAYTAJ010000321.1:0-10161 GCA_043737575.1 Myxococcales bacterium
GCCGATCGTCACGATCGCGCGGCCGCGGGCGCCGTGGATCCACCGCGCGTCCTGGCGATCGAGGACGTAGCTGAGGTCGGCGCCGACGACGTACACGCCGATCGCGGCGCCGACGCCCAGCTCGGTGAGGCCGCCCGCTGGCGCGGTCGTCAGGTCCGCCGTCGCGCCATACCAGCGGTGGCGGCGCGACAGCCAGATCGCGCTGGCGTCGACGCCGACCAGCAGGTGATCGCTCGTGGCGTCGCGGTGTCCGGTCAGCGCCAGCCCGACCGGATACAGCCAGTCGTCGTTGCCGACGCCGACGTCGCTCGGCCGATCGGCCGCGGCCGACGACGCGCCGAGCGCGACCACCGCCGCGATGACGACGACGCGACGCACGCTACAGGTTCTTCACCGCGAACAGCACGTTGTCGAAGCCCGCGCGCCTGGCGCCGAGGACGATCGCGTTGAGCGTCTTGCCCTTGCTCATGACGTCGGCCTGCAGGATCACCGTGCCCGCGGGCGCGCCCGCCGTCTTCATCGCGTCGAGCGCGGTCTGGACCTTCCGCTCCAGATCCGTGGCCGCCAGCGGGATCGTGGTCGCGCCGATCGTGACCTCGGTCGTCGACACCATCACGACCGGCATCGTCTTCGGATCGGGCGGGATCGCGGGCGCCGCCGCGGGCGTCGACGGCGCCGGGTCGTCGCCGAGATCGATGCCGATCTCGTGGAAGCCGTTCAGCTGCGCCAGGTCCATCACCGTCACGACATCCTGGTAGGTGAAGTCGTCGGTGACCGCCACCGAGACCGGCCCGATGCAGGTCGCCGCGAGCTTCGCGAGCGCCGCGATGAGGCCGTCGCGATCGATCCCCGTGCCGAGGTTCGCCACCGCGCCCGACACCTCGCGCGCATAGGTGACCTTATCCTTCGACAGCGCGAGCTTCAGCTCGCCGCAGTCGGCGTTGGCCGCGCGCGGCGGCGGCGCGCTCGGGACCACCGCCGGCGGCACCGTCGCTGCCGGCTTCGGCGCGGGCGCGGGTGCGGGCGCCGCCTCCTCCTGCTTCTTGCAGCCCAGGAGCGTGGTCATCGCGATCGCGAGCAGCACGTGCGTGCGGTTCATGCCGCGAACATACCGAATCATTCGGCCTTCGGAGCCGGCGTCACCGAGAACTGCACCTCACGCCCCGCCGCCTCGCCTGCCGCCCGCATCACGTCGTCGACCACGCCGCCGTCGCCCAGGTCCTGCGCCGTCACCTCGATCACCCCCGCATCCTCCAGCGCCGCTCGCGGCACCGCCGCCGGCAGCACGATCGGCCGCGGCAGCGTGCGCATCACGTGCCCCGTCTGGTTGTTCGGCGGCTTGTCCTCGCACCCGACCATCGCCACCAGCGCCACCGCGATCAGCATGCGCATGCATCTCATCGCCGCGACCATAGCGCGACTCGCCGTCACTCCCCCGAGGCAAGTACGCGATCCAGTGACCATCGAGCGCCTCGCGCGCGGCTACTCGCTCGCCTCGCCGCTCTCCGCGAGCGTGCGGCGCAAGATCGGGAGGACGGCGCGATCCTTGTCGCGGCCGGCCTCCATCTTCGACCGGATCAGGGCCGGAAGACCGAGGACGCGCAGCGAGAACTGACCGAGCGGCCGCGTGACGCTACCCTCGAGCAGGTCGTGGTAGCCGCGTCCGAGGCCGATCTGCCCGAGGACGTCGAGCGGTCCACAGCTCGTGATCAGCAAGTGATGGCCGATGCCCTCGAGTCCCCGCGCATCGGGGCGCAGATCGCGCCCGGCTGGATCGCGATAGCGCGCCGAGAGCTCGTCGAGCGCGGCGAGCAAGCGTCCCACGTTCGAGGGCGATCGCTCGTGCACGATGTCGAGGTCGAAGGTCGAGATGGGCGCGCCGCCCAGCACCGCCGCAACACCACCGACGACGATCAGCTCGACTTGCTGACGGGCGAGGACCTCGAGCGCCTCCTTGAACCTAGGCGGCTGGCGCTGCATGCGTCAGCTCGGCAACGCTGTCGACGAAGCCCTGCAAGACGGCGAGGCGCTCCTCGGGGCTGAGCGTGAGCATCCAGCGGATCAGCGTGACGTCGACGCCATCATCGGGCTCGATCATGACGGTCCAACGGTAGCACGCGCCTCGTCGGTACCGCGGCTCACTTGCTCTCGCGCTTGGGCTTGGGGGTCTTGGTCTTGGTCGGGTCGTAGGTGTCCCAGTCGGGCGCGGGGGCGTCGGGATCGTAGGGCGCGTCGGGATCGCCGGGCGGGCGCGGATCGTCGGGGCCGGCGGGCAAGGGCCCCTCGAGGGCGCCGGCGGGCAGGGTCGACGGGTAGCGTTCGCCGTACCACTCGACGACGTCGTCGGGGATGCTGCTGCGGCCGCGACCGCCGATCTTGACGACGTGGCCGCGCGACGACCACATGGCCCACAGCTCGCCGTTGCCCGAGAGGGTCACGAGGCGGACGCCCTCGACCTTGTCCTCGTCGACGGTGTAGCCGGCCTCCTGGGCGAGGCGGCGCACGAACTTGACGGTCGCGCGCACGACGCCGTCGTCGCGCTGGTAGCGGGTGACGAAGACGTTGACGACGTCGTTGTCGGACAGCTTGCCGGCGTGCTCGGCGGCGCCGTGGACGTAGGTGCCGGCGTAGGCGACGGCGCGGTTGTCGGCGACCCAGACCTCGACGTCGAGCACCTCCTGGAAGCGGCGGAACTCCCAGTCGGAGATGGCGCTCTCGGCGACGCCGCGGCGCGGCGCAGGCGGCTGGCCGCCACAAGCCACGCACGCCGAGCCGACGACGATCGCGGCGGCCAGACACAGCGAGAGGCGCATCGGCGGACATCGTACCCGCGCGGCGCGGCGGGCGCGATCTCGCGGTGCGATGAACGTGTGCGTTGACACCCTCACCCCCAGCGATATAACCCCCGCCACCCCATGGCAAGCTATCTGTTCTCCTCCGAGTCCGTCACCGAAGGTCACCCCGACAAGTTGTGCGACGCCGTCTCGGACGGCGTGCTCGACGCGATCCTCGCCGACGATCCGGGCGCCCGCGTCGCCTGCGAGACCTTCACCAAGACCGGCTTCGTGCTGGTCGGCGGCGAGGTCACGACGACGACGTACGTCGACATCCCTTCGATCGTGCGCCAGACCGTCAAGGAGATCGGCTACACCGACTCCGACATGGGCTTCGACGCCGCGACCTGCGGCGTGATGGTCGCGCTCGAGCAGCAGTCGCCCGACATCGCCCAGGGCGTGGATCGCGGCGACGCGTCCAAGCAAGGCGCGGGCGATCAGGGCCTGATGTTCGGCTACGCGTGCGACGAGACCAAGGAGCTGATGCCGCTGCCGATCCAGCTCGCGCACCAGCTGGCGTTCCGGCTCGCGCAGGTCCGCAAGAAGCAGACGCAGGGCGTCGACTTCCTGCGCCCCGACGGCAAGACCCAGGTCTCGGTCCGCTACGTCGACGATCAGCCGGTCGGCGTCGAGGCGATCGTGGTGTCGAGCCAGCACGCCGACAAGATCGGTGGCAAGAAGGTCACCAACAAGCAGATCGAAGAAGCGATCCGCGAGCTGGTGATCAAGCCGATCGTGCCTGCGCACCTGATCACCAAGGCCACGAAGTTTCACATCAACCCGACTGGGCGCTTCGTGACCGGTGGCCCGAAGGGCGACTCGGGCCTCACCGGCCGCAAGATCATCGTCGACACCTACGGCGGCATGGCCCGTCACGGCGGCGGCGCGTTCTCGGGCAAGGACCCGAGCAAGGTCGATCGCTCGGCGGCGTACTACGCGCGCTTCATCGCCAAGCACATCGTCGCGGCCAAGCTGGCGCGGCGCTGCGAGGTCCAGTTCGCGTACGCGATCGGCGTCGCGCAGCCGGTGTCGATGCTGGTGCAGACCTTCGGCACCGGCGTGATCTCCGATGAGAAGCTGTCGGCGGCGGTGTCGCGCGTGTTCGACGCGCGCCCGGGCCTGCTGACGCAGGAGCTCGATCTGCGCCGTCCGATCTACAAGAAGACCGCGGCGTACGGTCACTTTGGCCGCGAGGAGCCGGAGTTCACCTGGGAGAAGACGCCCAAGCTGGACGCGCTCAAGGACGCGGCCCAGGCGGGTAACGGCGTGACCAAGCCGACGAAGCCGGCGCCGAAGATGGCGGCGATTCGCGGCCTGGCGTGAGGCACGATCGGAGGTGACGCGTCGGCGCGGCACTTCCGGGGCGGGCCATTGGCCGCTGTCAGGCCGCGATCGTTGCTGATCGACACGGGGCGCGCGACACCTGGGGGCTATGAAGCGCTGGCTCTCGTCGTTCGCGATCGCGGTCCCCGCGTTGCTGCTGGCCAGCGAGGCCGCGGCGGTCCGGAACCCGGACCGTCTGGCCGAGCGCGCGCTCGAGACCGCTGACGGCGGGCCGGCGCGGATCGCCCGCGCGGTCGCGTACCAGGCGCCCGCGACGGGCGCGGCGGCGTGGCAGCGGTTCACCGCGGCCCACGGCGCGTGGCAGGCGATGTGGGACGCCGACACCGGCGTGCCGGTCCGGATCTGGGGCGAGGGCGTCGCGACGCCGGGCGCCAGCGCCGATGCGACGATCGCCGAGGCCGCGGCGCGGTCGATGCTCGCGGCGCAGCTCGGCCTGCTCGCGCCGGGCGGCAAGCTCACCGACTGGCAGCTGGTGTCGAACACCGTCCACGGCCGCGGCGACGCGATGCGTACGGTCGGCTTCGTCCAGCTGCTCGACGGGGTGCCGGTCCAGGACGGCGCGATCAGCTTCCTGTTCAAGCGCGATCGGCTGTTCCTGATCGGCTCGCAGGCGCTGCCGTCGGTGACGGTCCGCGCGCCGGCCCAGGTCGTGACCGGCGCGGCGGCGACCGACAAGGCGGTCGCGTGGATCGGCGCGGCCTACGGCGCGGTGCCGACGGTGCTCGCCGAGGGCGGCGTGTCGATCTTGCCGATCATCCGCGACCGCGCGATCGAGTATCGCGTCGTCAAGACGGTCACGCTCGACCTTGCGCCGCGCGGCCAGTGGGACGTCTTCGTCGACGCCGAGACCGGCCTGCCGGTGGCGCGCCGTCAGCGCTGGTTCTTCGGCACCGGCGTCCTCAAGTACAACACGCCGCTGCGCTACCCGGCCGCGGGGCGCGCCGACTTCCTCGCGGCGTTCGCCAACCTCTCGCTCGGCGCCAGCGCCCTCGTCACCGACGTCGCGGGCGGGTTCAGCTACCCGGGCGCGGGGCCCGCGGTGCTCAGCGCCGGCGTCGTCGGGCCGCGGGTGCGGGTCACCTCCGACGGCGGCCCCGGCGTGACGTCGTCGATCACGATCCCCGACGGCGGCACCGGGGTGTGGAGCGGCGGCAGCAACGCGCCGCTCGACGGCCAGCTCACCGCGTTCGCCCACGTCAACTTCATCAAGGCCTTCGCGAAGGCCGAGCTCAACCCCGGCCTGGCGTGGCTCGATCGCCAGCTGGTCGTCGACGTCAACCGCACCGACGACGTGTGCAACGCCCGCGCGTCCGACAACCTGCTGATGTTCTACGTCGCCGGCTCCGGTTGCGAGAACACCGCGCGGCTGCCCGACGTCGTCTATCACGAGTTCGGTCACTCGCTGCACTTCGCCTCGATCGTCGGCGGCGCTGGCAACCGCGACTCGGCGCTGTCCGAGGGCACCGCCGACTACCTGGCGGCGACCACCGTCGACGATCCCGGCATGGGCCGCGGCTTCGGCGTCGGCTCGTCGGAGCCGCTGCGCCATCTCGATCCGATCGGCTTCGAGCACGTCTGGCCGCGCGACATCCGCACCGATCCCCACGCGACCGGCCTCATCATCGCGGGCGCGCTGTGGGACGCGCGCAAGGCGCTGGTCACGCAGTACGGCGCCGCCGAGGGCAAGCGCAAGGCCGACGACGTCTACTACGCGATCCTGCAGCGCGCGTCGGACATCTCGGTGACCTACCCCGAGGCGCTCGCGGCCGACGATGACGACGGCAACCTGAGCAACGGCACGCCCAACCTGTGCCTGCTCACCGAGGCGTTCGGCCGTCACGGGCTGCTCGATCCTCAGCTCGGCCTCGGCATCGCGCGACCGATCCGCGACGATCACACCGTGTCGTTCGCGGTGTCGGCGCTGCCCGGCGGCTGCGCCGTGCCCCAGGTGACCAGCGCGACCCTCGAGTGGAAGACCCGCGGCGGCACCCTGGCGCCGATCTCGCTGGTCGACAGCGGCGGCACGTTCACCGCGGTGATCCCGACCCAGCCCAACGGCACCGTCGTCGAGTATCGCGTCATCGTCCGCGTCGACAACGGCCAGATGTTCACCTTCCCCGACAACGCCGCGGACACGCTCTACCAGTTCTACGTCGGGCCCCTCGCGACCCTGTACTGCACCGACTTCGAGGCCGATCCGTTCGCCAACGGCTGGACCCACGTCGCCCAGAGCGGCAACGATGATTGGCAGTGGGGCACGCCGACCGGCCTCGTCGGCGACGCCGATCCGCCGAGCGCGGCGAGCGGCACCAAGGTCGTCGGTCAGGATCTCGGCCTCGGCAACCGCGACGGCCGCTACGGCTCCAGCTCGTTCCAGACGCTGACCTCGCCGGTGATCGACACCACGGGCGCGACCGGCGTGCGCCTGCAGTACCAGCGCTGGCTCGGCGTCGAGGACGGCTTCTACGACTCGGCGCGGATCCTGGTGAATGACGCGCCGGCGTGGCGCAACTTCGCGAGCGCCAACGACAACGCGACGACCCACCACCGCGATCGCGAGTGGCGATTCCACGATCTCGACCTCGGCGCCGCGGCGGCGTCGGGCTCGGTGCAGGTCCGCTTCGAGCTCGAGTCCGATCAGGCGCTGCAGCTCGGCGGCTGGGCGATCGACGACTTCTGCGTGGTCGCGACCAGCGCGCCCGGCGTCGCGGTGTGCGGCAACGCGCAGGTCGAGGACGGCGAGGCCTGTGACGACGGCAACCTCGACGACGGCGACGGCTGCTCGGCGACGTGCGGCGACGACGGCGACGACGGCGGCTGCTGCTCGACGGGGACCGACCCGCGCGGGGCGATCGCGATCGGCCTCGGCAGCGCGATCCTGGTGCTGCGGCGCCGCCGTCGGCCCCACGCCTGACGGGTGCAGGCTGCGGCCTGCAGCCGCGACGGGGTTGCGGTCGCCGCGGGAGTCGCGGCACCATCGCGGGATGAGCCGGTGGCTGTCCTCGCTCGCGCTCGCGCTGCCGACCGTGCTCCTCGCCACCGAGGCCGCGGCGGTCCGGAAACCGGACACGCAGGTCGAGCTGGATCGGGTGGTCCGCCGGGTCGATCACGACCCGCCTGCCGCGGCGGCGGCGCGGTGGCAGCAGTTCACCGCGGCCCACGGATCGTGGCAGGCGAGCTGGGACGCCGACACCGGCGTGCCGCTGCGGATCTGGGGCGAGGGCGTCGCGGCGCCCGGCGCCAGCGCCGACCCGGCGATCGCCGAGGCGGCAGCGCGGACGATGCTCGCGGCCCAGCTCGCGCTGCTGGCGCCCGGCTCGACGCTGGCGCACTGGCAGCTGGTGTCGAACGTCGTCCACGGCCGCGGCGGCGCGATGCGCACCGTCGGGTTCGCCCAGCGGGTCGACGGCCTCGCGGTGCGCGGTGGCGCGATCAGCTTCCTGTTCAAGCGCGATCGGCTGTTCCTGATCGGCTCGCAGGCGCTGCCGTCGGTGCCGGTCCACGCGCCCGCGCGCGTCGTGACCGGCGCCGCGGCGACCGACGCTGCGGTCGCGTGGATCGCCGCGATCTACCGCGGCCAGCCGACCGTGCTCGCCGAGGGTGACGTCGCGATCCTGCCGATCGTCCACGCCGACGCACCGATCGAGTATCGCGTCGTCAAGACCGTGACCGTCGACCTCGCCGCGCCGCGCGGCCGCTGGGACGTCTTCGTCGACGCCGCGACCGGCGCGCCGATCGCGCGGGCGCAGCTCCTGCGGTTCGGCGCCGCGACGCTGCGCTACGTCGTCGGCGTGCGCAACCCGAGCGCGCGGCAGCAGCTCGCCGCCGGGTTCGCCACCATCACCGCCAGCGCGACCGCGACCACCACCGACGCCGCGGGCGGCTTCAGCTATCCGGGCACCGGCGCGACGACCGTCACCGCGACGGTGGTCGGCCCGCGGGTGCGGGTCACCTCCGACGGCAACCCCGGCGCCACGACGACGTTGACGATCGGCAACGGCGGCGTCGGGGTCTGGGCCAACGCCAGCGAGCTGATCGACGCCCAGCTCTCGGCCTTCGTCCATGCCAACCTGGTGAAGACCTTCGCGCGGACCGAGCTCGATCCGGCCCTGGCGTGGCTCGACGAGCAGCTCGAGGTCCGCGTCAACGAGATCGGCAGCTGCAACTCGTACTCGACCGGCGACGACATCCACTTCCTGCTCGCCGGCGACGGCTGCGAGAACACCGGCCGCGTCGCCGATCTGGTCTATCACGAGTTCGGTCACTCGCTGCACAGCCACGCGATCATCCCCGGCGCGGGCAGCTTCGACTCGGCGATGTCCGAGGGGGTGTCGGACTACCTCGCGGCGACGATGGTCGACGACTCCGGCGTCGGCCGCGGTCACCTGGTCGGCTCGACCGCGCCGCTGCGCGAGCTCGATCCGATCGGCCGCGAGGCGCAGTGGCCGGGCGATCTCGGCGAGGACGCCGAGACCACGGGCCTCATCATCGGCGGCGCGCTGTGGGACATGCGCAAGGCGTTGATCGCGACGCGCGGCGCGACCGAGGGCAAGCGCCTCGCCGACGATCTGTACTACGCGACCTTGCAGCGCGCGGCCGACATCCCGTCGACCTACGCCGAGATCCTCGCCGCCGACGACGACGACGGCGATCTCAGCAACGGCACGCCCAACCAGTGCGCGATCGCCGCGGCGTTCACGCCCCACGGCCTGGTCGATCCCCAGCTCGGCCTCGGCGTCGGCATCCCGACCCGCGACGGCTTCGCGGTGTCGGTGGCCGTGACCGCGCCGCCCGGCGGCTGCGCCGTCCCCGAGGTCACCGGCATCGACGTCGAGTGGCGGCTGCGCGGCGGCGCGCTGCAGACCGTCGCGCTGACCGCGGCCGCGAGCACGTTCACCGGATCGATCCCGACCCAGCCCGCCGACAGCGTCGTCGAGTACCGCGTCGTCGCGCGCCTCGGCAACGGCACCGACATCACCTATCCCAACAACCCCGGCGATCCGTTCTATCAGTTCTACGTCGGCCCGCTGGCGCCGCTGTACTGCACCGACTTCGAGGCCGATCCGTTCGCCAACGGCTGGACCCACAGCGCGACGGTCGGCGCCGACGACTGGCAGTGGGGCGCGCCGAACGGCACGACCGGCAACAGCGATCCGACGATCGCGGCCAGCGGCACCCGCGTCGTCGGCACCGACCTCGGGATCGGGGTCGACCGCGACGGTCGCTACCAGCGCAGCGCCGCCGAGACGCTGGTGTCGCCGGTGATCGCGACGACCGGGCGGACCGGCGTGCGGTTGCAGTTCAAGCGCTGGCTGTCGGTCGAGGACGGCTTCTACGACGACGCCCGCATCCTCGCCGATGGCGTGATCGTGTGGTCGAACTTCGCAGGCCCCGATCAGGACTCGGCGATCCACACCACCGATCGCGAGTGGCGGTTCCACGACGTCGAGCTCGGCGCGGTCGGGGACGACGGCTCGGTGCAGATCAGCTTCCAGCTGACCAGCGATCAGGATCTGCAGCTCGGCGGCTGGACGATCGACGACTTCTGCGTCCTCGCCAGCGGCACCGGCCCGGTGCCGGTGTGCGGCAACGCGCAGGTCGAGACCGGCGAGGTCTGTGACGACGGCAACACCACGTCGGGTGACGGCTGCTCGTCGGCGTGCGCCACCGAGATCGTCGAGCCGCCCGACGACGGCTGCTGTTCGACGGGCGGCGATCCGCGCGGCGCGATCGCGATCGGCCTCGGCAGCGCGATCCTGCTCTTGCGGCGCCGCCGCCGCGCGTAGGATGTAAGACCTCGTGACCGACCCGCGTTGTTCCACCATGGCGCTCGAAGCGTGCGAACGATGTGATGGTCTGGTCCCCGCAGGGCACCGTGTCTGCTTGCACTGCGATCGCGCGCGACCGAGGTGGCGCGGCGCGCGGCTGGCGGCGCGGCTGATCGGCGCCAGCGCGGCGATGGTGACGCTGATGGCCTGCTACG
>JAYTAJ010000322.1:0-10151 GCA_043737575.1 Myxococcales bacterium
GCTCGACGCGCGATGGCGCTGCTCCCCGTGGGTCCACCCAAGACGGTCGCTGACTGGCTCGCGCAGCCCGAAGCCGCGCGGCTGGAGCTGATCGACGGCGTGTTGATCGAGAAGGCGGCGCCGTCGATCGATCACGGCCGCGCCCAAGGCCAGATGATGATCGCCGTGGGTGGCGCGTTCGACCGCCGGGTCGGCGATCGGGACCGGCCGGGCGGCTGGTGGATCGCCACCGAGGTCGACATCCTGCTCGACGGGCGCGGCTATCGCCCCGACATCGCGGGTTGGCGGCGCGACGCGGTGCCGACCTTGCCGCGCGAGCGACCGGTCGTGGTCCGTCCCGACTGGCTGTGCGAGATCGTCAGCGAGTCGAACCGCACCGTCGACACCGTGAAGAAGCTGCACCGCTATCATCAGGCCGGCGTGCCGCACTACTGGATCCTCGATCAGGTCGATCGCACGCTGACGGTGCATCGCCACACCGCCGACGGCTACGTGATCGCGATCCGCGCCGAGGCCGAGGAGCGAGTGCGCGCCGAGCCGTTCGCCGCGATCGAGATCCACGTCGGCGTGTTGCTCGGTGACGACCCCGACGAGCCGTGACGGTCGACGAGGTCCATGTTCGCTGGTGGCTGCGGGCGCGCGATGCGTACCTGGGGGATCGGTACGGCGAGGCGCTGGCGTGCATCGAGCGCTATCGGGCCCGCGACGCGACGCTGGCGGTGGCGATCGACCTGCACACCGGGATCCTGATCGAGCTGCATCGGCTCGATGACGCGTGGGCGCTGGTCGAGCCGAGCTTGGCGAGCGCCAGGAGCTACGTGACGGCGACGTTGATCGCGCAGTACTTCGACGCGCGCGAGGATCCGATCCGCGCCGAGCAGTGGTATCGGCGGCTCGCGGCGATCGCGCCGACCGAGACCGCGGGCACGATCTTGCTCGGCGGGTTCTATGCGCAGCGAGGGCGCCTCGACGAGGCCGAGGCGACGCATCGCCACGCCGCGACCCTCGCGGGCGACATCGACGAGGCGCTCTACAACCTCGGGCTGGTGCTGCGTGCGCGCGGGCGCTTCGAGGAGGCGCGCGAGGTGCTGCAGCGCTCGGTCGCGCTCGATCCGATCCCCGCGGCCCACGCGCTGGCCGACGTCGAGCGAGCGCTCGCCGTGGTCGAGGTCGAGCCCGACGACTGGTACGACCGCGCGTTCGCGGCGTGGACCCACCACTGGGTCAGCGAGGCGCTGGTGTGCATCGAGCACCATCGCCACCGCGAGCCCGACGACGCGTTGGGCCTGTTGCTGCACGGCGAGATCCTGACGACGCTGCGGCGCTTCGACGAGGCGCGAGCGCTGCTCGATCGCGCGGCGGACAGCCTGTCGCCCGACGCGGACGTGGTGGTCCTGGCGATCGCGCGGCACCTCGAGACCCGCGGCGACCTCGACGCCGCCGACGCCTGGTACGCGCGACGCTGCGACGACACGCCCGGCGCGACCCGCGCCTGGGTCGGGCGCGGCGACGTCTACCAGCGCCAGGGCCGGCTGGCCGAGGCCGAGGCGGCGTATCGCCGCGCGACGAGGCTCGACGGCGATCGCAACGTGGCGTGGTTCCAGCTCGGGCTGGTGCTGCGATCGCAGGGCCGCTTCGCCGACGCGGTGGAGGCGTTCGCCCGGGTGCTGGCGCTCGATCCGGCCTACCCGGGTGCGGCGGCGGCGCGGGCCGATGCCGAGGCCGCCGCGCGGATCGTCGCGTCGCCGGAGAATTGATCCGGCGGGCGCGAGCCCTCATGATCGCGCGATGGTCTTACGCTCGGGGATCGTGCTGGTGGTGATCGTGATGACGGCGGCGGTCGCGGCGGCGGCGCCGCCGGTGTGCGGCGAGCGCGACGACTGCCAGCGCGCGTGTCAGGACGGCGGCGGCGTGGTCGCCGCGTGCACTCGCTACGGCGAGCTCCTGGCGCGCGGCCGCGGCGGCGAGCCGGAGCGGGCGAAGGCGGTCGCGATCTACGACCGCGGGTGTCAGCGCGTCGACGGGGATCCCGCGGCGTGCCTGGCGCTGGCCGAGCTGGTCGGCGAGGGTTGGCTGTTCGAGGTCGAGCGCGATCCGGCGCGGCAGCGGGTCGCGATCGATCGCGCGCTGGCGCTGGCCGAGGCCGGCTGCGATCGCCACGACGACGTCGCGTGCGGCCTGACCGCGCAGGCGCAGCTCGCCGCGATCGCGGTGGGCGCCGCCGATCGCAGCGAGCTGGTCGAGGTCGGGCAGCGCGCCAAGCGCGCGTGCACGCGGCGCACGGTGTCGGCGTGCATGCTGCTCGATCGCGAGGCGCTGGCGTGGCAGGACAAGGGCGTCATCACCGCGACCGACGCGGCGCTGATGCTGGCGGTCGCCGAGGACAAGATCGTCGAGGCTTGCACGATCGATCTGAGCGGCAGCGCGTGCGACCTCGCGTCCGAGCGCGACAGCAAGGGCCACCGCGCGGTCGTGCTCCTCGCCGCCGCCGAGAAGAGCTGTGCCGCGGGCGATCCGATCGGCTGCGTCGCGGTGGTCCGCATCTCGGTCGACCTCGCCGAGGGCAAGGACGCACCGACGGTGCTGCCGCGGGCGATCAAGCTCGCGATCACCGCGTGCGAGACCGCCGATCACGAGCTGTGCGGCGAGGTCAGCCAGCTCCTGCTCGAGGGCATGGACGAGCTCGGCGTCAAGATGGTGGCCGATCCGCCGCGGGCCCGCGACTACGCCGAGCGGCGCTGTCGGCTCGGCGACGCGATGTCGTGCGAGCTGGCGAGCCTCCTGTATGCGGGCGCGTCGCAGTACGGGCTCGACGCCGACCGCGACAAGTCGCGAGCGCTCGCGACCCGGGTCTGCATGCTGTCGCGGCCGACCGACGAGTGCCCGCTGTGCAACCTCGAGCCGGGCGCACCGGTGTGCCAGCTGCGGCTCGCGTTCGCCGAGCACCAGCGCTGCGGCGGCGGCGCCGCCGACGCCTGCGAGCAGATCGCGGTGCGGTTCCGCGACGGCGACGGCGTCGCGCGCGACGGCGATCGATCGGCGCGCTACTTCCGCCGCGGCTGCGACGCCGCGCGCAACAGCGCCTGCGCTGCGCTCGACGAGCTGTGCCTCGCCGATCCGACGATCGATCGCGCGCTGTGCGTGCAGTCGCTCATCCACACCGATCTGTTCTACGAGGTCGAGTGGCAGTTCCGCACGACCGGCGTGGCGCAGCTGGTCGGGCCTGGCGGTGCGATCGTGGCGGCGCTGCCGACCGTGACCGACGCGACGACCGCGGCGGTGGCGCCGACCGGCATGACGTTGTCGCGCGGCCACCTCGACGCCGATCTGGTGGTGAGCGTGGTGCTCGATCGGGCGCGCCAGGCCGCGCTGCGGCTGGTCGTCGACGAGCTGAGCGACGCCAAGGCCGGCGCCCGCGCCCACTACCTGCGCGATCTGCTGGCCCAGGGGGCGCGGCTCCTCGCCGATCCGTCGACCTTGCGGCGCGAGAAGTTCGCCGATCTGGCGATGACGGTGGTGCGCGCGTTCATCGCCGCCAACCTGGTCGACACGCTGTACCCCGACGCCGACGCGGTGTTCGCGGCGCCGATCGTCGGCGCCCAGCTGCGCACCGACGGCGCGGCGCTCGGCCTGCGTCCGGGCGGCGCGCTCGACGCCACGGTCCGCCGCTTCCTGGTCGATCTCGCGTACCAGCAGCTCGGCGACACCCACCTGTTCGCGCGCGCGGGCGACGACGCGCCCGAGGGCACGCCGTGTCCGTGGACCGACGCCCGCGGCGCCGCGCTGTGCACCGCGTTGCAGGTGCCGGCCACCGCCGCGGCGGCGCTGCAGATCGATCGCGTGCTCGAGGGCCTGCGCCTCGCCAAGACGCTGCGCGAGGCCGGCACGATCGATCTGCGGCGGCTGATCGACGCGGTGGCGCGGTCGCGCTCGGTCGCCGATCTCGGCGCGACGCCCGGCCTGGTGCTCAGCCACTGGCGCGCCGAGCTGGTCACCGGCACCCGGGCGCGGGTGCAGGCGGTGCGCGATCAGCTGTCCGATCTCAAGCTGCTGACCCGCGCCAGCATCTACGCGGAGGCGGGGCTCGATCTCGCGACGCTCAGCGCGCGCCTGGTCGGCGCCCGCGCCTTCGTCGACAGCGCGGCGGCGCGGCTGGCGCTGAGCGCCGCGGATCGCACCAAGATCGACGCGCTGTTCGCGACGATCGACGCTGGCGCCAACGCCGGCCTCGCCACCGCGAGCGTGCTGGCGAAGGTGCGCACCGACGCCACCGCGGTGCTGCGGGCGTGGGGCGCGCGCGATCTGGTCGAGCTGGTCGCCCGCCTCGGCGAGCTGGAGAAGACCGCCGCCGCCGCGTTCCCGACGCTGGTCCAGCTCGAGCGCTCGGTCTACTCGATCGAGACGCTGATGGCGCGGTTCGCCACCGACGGCGTGGTGACGCTGGATCTCGCGGTGGTGCCGCTGCACGCGATCGGCGAGCTGCGCGACGCCTATCGCGACGCGGTCGCGGCGCTGTCGGCGCTCGACGCCCAGGTCCGCCAGCTGTTCCCGGGCACCGACGGCGCGCAGCTGGTGTTCGCGCGCTCGGCGGCGATCCGCCTGCTCGGGCTGCTCGATCTGCTCGAGCGCGTCGCCCGGACGTCGCGGCTGCAAGAGACCACGGGCGACGTGATCGCCGCGCTGCGCCTGCTCGGCAGCCACCGCCGCGGCGAGTTCACCGCGCCGCTGTTCGACGTGATCGATCCGGTGCTCGAGGCCATGAAGTCGCACGAGCCGATGTCGACCGAGCTGTTGTTCGCGGTGATCGCGCGGGTCCGACTCGACTCGCTGGTGGCGTCGCTGCAGGGCGGCGGTCGCGCCTGCGCCCGCGACGCGTCGGTCGACTGCTGGACCGTCAAGATCGTCCACGCGCTGCAGGAGTCGGTGACCCGCGACGGCGATCAGCTCCGGGTCGACGGCGGCAAGTTCGCGCAGCGGCTCGCGGCCCACGGCGACGACTTTCGCCGCCGCCACCGCTGGCGCGGCTTCTTCCACCTCACCGTCGGGGTCGGCGCGATGTCGTCGACGCCGCCCGACGCCGACGCCGCGCGCCGCAACGTCCCGGTCGTCGCCGAGCAGGTCGGCTTCGGCTGGGCCAGCCCGTCGTTCTGGCGCCACCGCCTGACGTTCAAGGTCGGCGCCGCGGCGTCGGGCGTGCTGTATCGCGCGCTGCTCGACTCGCGCGAGTCCGACGCGATCATCCTCCACCCGCTCTTGCTCGCGGTCGACGTCTACGATCTGGTCGAGGTCTACGTGTCGCCCGCGACCGTGCTGGTCTATCCGCCGACCGATGATCGTGCAACCGCGGTGCGCTGGGGTGTGTCGGCGGGACTGTCGGTGCCGCTGTCGTCGTACCTCGAGCGGCTGTAATACAATCCGGCGATGAGCGTCGGATCCGATCCGCTGGCGGAGACCGCGGCGCTGGCGGATCAGACCGACGCCACGCTGCCGCCGCGCTCGGCGGCCGACACCGAGCCGGGATCGTGGGAGTCGGTCGGCGCGACCCGCGGCGAGCCACCCGAGGTGTCGCCCGCGCACTACCAGATGCTCGGCGAGCAGGGCCGCGGCGGCCTCGGCCGGGTGCTGCGCGCGCGCGATCTGCGGACCGGTCGCCTGGTCGCGATCAAGGAGATCCTGCGCGGCTCCGACGCCGCGGTGCGCCGCTTCCGCCGCGAGGCGCTGGTCACCGCGAACCTGCAGCACCCGGCGATCGTCCCGGTCTACGAGGTCGGGCGCTGGCCCGACGGTCAGCCGTTCTACGCGATGAAGCTGGTCGACGGCGTGACCCTGGCGTCGGCGATCCACGACGCCACCGCGGTCAGCGATCGGCTGGCGCTGGTGCCGCACGTGATCCAGGTCGCCGACGCGCTCGCCTACGCCCATGCCCAGGGCTGGATCCACCGCGACCTCAAGCCCGGCAACGTGCTGGTCGGCGCGTTCGGCGAGACCGTCGTGATCGACTGGGGCCTCGCCAAGCGCATCGCCAGCAGCGACTCCGAGACCACGCTCGATCCCGCGCGCGATCCGGTGACGACACCCGGCGACGACGCCGCGACCCTCGACGGTCAGGTCCTCGGCACGCCGGTCTACATGCCGCCCGAGCAGGCCCGCGGCGACGCGGTCGACGCCCGCGCCGACGTCTACGCGATCGGCGCGCTGCTCTATCACGTGCTCGCGGGCGTGCCGCCGTATCACGGCGCGGGCACCGCCGCGAACGTGCTGGCCCGGGTCACCGCGGGACCGCCGCGGCCGCTGGTGGAGCTGGCGCCGACCGTGCCCGTCGAGCTCGGCACCATCGTCGCGCGGGCGATGGCGCATCGCGCCGAGGATCGCTATCCGAGCGCGCGCGAGCTGGCCGACGATCTGGCGCGGTTTCGCGCCGGCAGCCTGGTCGCGGCCCACCGCTACACGCGGTGGCAGCTGGTGCGGCGCTGGCTGCGGCGCCATCGCACCGCGGTCGCGGTCGCCGCGCTGGCGATCGCGGCGCTGATCGCGGTCGGGACGATCAGCTTTCGCGAGAACCTGATCGCGCGCCGCCGCGCCGAGGCCGAGGGCCGACGCGCGATCGCGGCCCAGGCGACCGCCGAGGATCGCCGCCGCGACGCCGAGGCCCGCGTGGTCGCGCTGCACACCGAGCTCGGGCTGCGCGAGTTGACCGCGGGCTCGCCCGCGCGCGCGCTGCCGTACCTGGCCGACGCGTTCCGCAAGGCGCCCGACGATCCGATCGTCGGCTTCCTGATCGGCCGCGCTCTCGAGGCGAGCGAGCGGCTCGAGCTGGCGGTCCGGACCGGCTCGGTGGTGGCGCTGTCGTTCGGCGGCGCGCGGGTGTTGCCGCTGTCGCCGGTCGCCGCGCCAGTGATCGAGCTCGACCGCCGGCGCGCGCTCGCGCCGATCCCGGGGCTGCTCGGCGTGCTCGCGCCCGACGGCACCTGGCTGGTGGCGCGTGACGACGCCGACGTGGTGCAGGCGATCGACGCCGCGACCGGGACGGTGCGCGCGCGCCGCGTCAACCCGGTCGAGCAGTCGGTGACGCGATGGGTCGGCATCGATCGCGGTGGTCGCGTGATCACGCTCGACGATCACGGCGTCGTGCAGGTGTCGGCGTCCGATCTGGTGCCGACCGCCACCGCCCAGGTGCCGTTCGCGCCGAAGCACGCGCTCATCGTCGATGCCCGCCACGTCATCGGCGCCGGGCCCGACGGCGCGCTGTGGCGGTGGGACGCGACGACCGCGACGGCGATCCGGCCGACCTCGCCGCACCGCGCGCCGGTCACCGTGCTGTGCGCGTCGGCCGACGCCGGGATCTGGATCTCGATGGACCCCAGCGTGACCGCGGTGTGGCGCGGCGAGGCGCTGATCGCCCAGGCCGCGACCGCGGGCCTCCCGGGCAGCTGCGCGATCGATCGCGCGGGTCGAGTCGGCGTGACGTCGACCGACGGTGGCGGCGTCACGCGGTGGGACCTGACGCAGCGGCGGCCGACGCCGACCCGGGTGCGGGCCGGGCGCGGCGATGTCCCCGGCGACCGCGACATCGTCGCGATCAGCGGCGACGGCGAGACGATCGCGATCGGCGACTCGCTCGGCGTCGTCGAGCTGATCGAGGTCCGGACCGGCCTGTCGCTCGGTCGCACGCTCGGCCACGACGCGCCGGTCGTCGCGCTCGGCTTCGCGCCCGACGATCGCCACCTGGTCACCGCGACGCTCGGCGGCGACGTCCGCAGCTGGCGCAACGCCGCGGCGTCGGAGGTCGCGGCGATCGCGATCGGCGAGCGCAGCTTCGGCGGCTTCGTCGACGACGATCGCGCCGTCATCGTCGGCACCGACGGCGCCCGCCTGGTCGCGGTGTCCGACGGCCGGACGCTGCGCGACCTGGTCGGCCACACCGCCGCCGTCACCACCACCGCGATCGCGCCGCACGGCGATCGGTTCGCGACCGCGAGCCGCGACGGCTCGACCCGGCTGTGGCGGGGCGACGGCTCGCTGGTGGCGGTGCTCGCGGGCAGCGGCGCGCGCGCGCTGCGCGCCAGCTTCTCGCGCGCGGGCGATCGCGTGCTGACCGTCGATCCCGACGGCGGGCTCGCGCTGTGGCGCGGCGGCGACGGCGTCGTCGAGCGCCGCCTGGCGTCGGCCGCGCCGCTGTTCGGCGCCCGGCTGTCGCCCGACGGTCAGCGGGTGGTGGCGCTGCACGACGGCACCGCGGCGGCGACCTTGTGGGACGCCGCGACCGGCGCACCGATCGTCGAGCTCGATCCGATCGGCACCCAGGGCGTCGCCGCGCACTTCACGCCCGACAGCGCGCTGGTCGCGATCCCCGCCGCCGGCTTCGTCCTCAGCGTGTTCGACGCGCCGAGCGGCGCGCTGCGCCACGAGATCCACCACGAGGGCCAGGTCATCGCGGCGGCGTGGTCGCCCGATGGCGCGCTCCTGGCGTCGAGCGACATGGCCGGGACGATCCACCTGAGCGATCGCCGCGGCACGATCGTGCGGACGTTCCGCGTCGACCGCGCGGTCACCGCGATCGGGTTTCACCCCGCAGGCCGCGTGCTCGGGGTCGCGACCGAGGACGGCGTGGTGCGCATCCACGAGCTGGCGGGCGGCCGCGAGCTGACCCGGCTGTGGCGGCGGCTGCGGGCCCACGAGCTGGCGTTCACACCGCGCGGCGATCGGGTCGTGCTCGCCGGCGGCGACGGTCAGCCGGTGCTGCTGTGGAACGTCGCGCCGTACCGCGGCAGCCCCGACCAGCTCGACGCGCGGGTCCGCTGCGCGGTGCCGTACCGCCTCGATCCCGGCGCCGGCCTGGTCGCCACCGCGACCGATCCGGCCGCGTGTCGGTGATCGCCGCTCAGGCGAGCTTGACCTTGTACTTCGCCATGAACCCGATCGCCTTCACGCCGCGCGCCGCCCAGAAGAAGATCAGGAAGCCGACGACCAGGAGCAGCGGCGTCGCCAGCATCAGCAGCGACCAGTTGACCTTCTCGGCGTCGGTGATGCTGGCCATCACCTTCCGCTCGATCGCGCCGACCGCCCACGACGAGATGAAGACGTAGAGCAGCGGCAGGAGCTGCGCGACCAGCACCGACGGGATCGCCCAGGTGAACCAGCGGCGGTGGGCGCGAAGCGGCACGCCGTCGTTGAAGCGCTGCTGGAAGATCTTCTGGGTCTTGCCGAGGAAGAACGACATCGAAACGATCACCACCGCGAGGTTCAGCACCAGGAACAAGATCACGCTGAACATCATGAGGAAGACCCGCCAGGTCGCGGCGTCCTCGACGAACTGCAGGTAGTCGACGCCGCGCGCGAAGCAGGTGATCAGCGCGTCGAGCGCCGGGCTCACGACCTGGCCGAGCACGAAGCCGGACAGGAGCGTGATCACCACCAGCACGCCGAGCGTGCACACGGTCGCGATCAGCTCGCCGCCGACCCGACGCAGCGCCCGCTGCACCACCGCCTTGCCGGCCCCGACCGCGCCGGCCGCGACCGTCGCCGGCAGCTTGATGATCTCGATCAGCGTCGGCTTGATCGCGAGGATGAACAGGAGGAGCGTCACGCCGAGCAGCACCATCGGCAGCACGCCGAACACGAACGACACGTTCTTGAACCAGCCGGCGATGCGCTTGAAGACCGACGCCTGCTGCACGATCTTCTGGCCGTTCTCGATCAGCTGCGCCGCGGGTTGCTCGTCGCTCTTGCCGTCGAGGCCGCGCAGGGTCGGCGCGAACAGCTCCTTGCCGGTCACGACGTACTTCGGCGCGTGCTGGTCGAGCGCGTCGAAGAAGCCGCCCGCGATCTTGAGCTGCGGGTTGGTCTGCGACGACAGCGCGCTCTGGGTCTTGCGCATCCCGACCATGATCACGCCGAACAGGTTGACGGTGACGATGAACGTGCCGGCCGCGAGCGCCGAGTACTTGAACAGGTTGCCGGTCTGGCCGGGATACTTGCGGCCGATCACGAGCGGCGTCGCGAGCAACAGGACGCCGGCGAGGGAGAACAGGAAGATCAAGGTCGAGACCGTCGCCATGCGGGCGTCGGACTTCTGCTGGATCTTGGCCTCCATGCGCGGCAGCACCTTGCGCTTGGCGAGCCGCACCAGGTTGCGGAACTCGGCCACCGTC
>JAYTAJ010000323.1:0-4394 GCA_043737575.1 Myxococcales bacterium
CGCCGCTGGCCGCGTCGACCCGGGCATCGATCTCGTCGTTCTTCGGCGCGTCGACCGCGCCCTCGGGCCCGTCGGCGGTGGCACACGCAACGAGACCGAGCGCGAGAGCGACGACGCGGTACTGCATCCCGCGACGGTACGATCGCCGCCGACCTCCACACAACCCAGACCGATCAGGCGAGGTGATAGAGCATCAGGTAGACCATCACGCCGGTGATCGAGACGTAGAGCCAGACCGGATAGGCGACGCGGGCGGCCTTGCGGTGGCGCGGGAACTGCGCCGACCAGGCGAACCACAGGGCGCGCAGGATGAGGGGCACGGCGGCGGCGGCGGCGATGGTGTGGGTGCCGAGGAGGATCAGGTAGAACGTCTTGTCGGCGCCGTGGCCGGGGTAGCGGTGGGCGCCGGTGGTCGCGAAGCGGATGAGGTAGCTGACGAGGAAGACGGTCGACGCGGCGAAGGCGGTGAGCATGCAGCGGCGGTGGAAGTCGATGGCGCGGCGGCGGATGCCGAGGCCGCCGGCGATCAGGAACACGGCGGCGGAGGCGTTGAGCACGGCGTTGAGCGCGGGGTGCATGCGCGTCCACGGCCAGTCGGTGCGCGCGATCGCGGCGGCGACGGGGACGACGGCGAGGACGACGACGAGGACGAGCCAGCCGAACGGCTGTCCGAAGAACGGACGATCGGGGCGCGGCAGCTCGGCGGCGCGGTCGACCACGACTACAGCCGACCGTCGATGACCATGGCGGTGTAGACCACGGGCAGATACACGATCGACGCGAGGAACACGCTGCGGGCCCACCGCGCGTCGCCGCGCAGGAGGCCGCGCGCGGCGATCGCGACGAAGGCGAGGCCGGCGATCGCGGCGACGATCAGGTAGCCGCGGCCGCACACGCCGAGGGGATAGAGCAGGAGGCTGGCGGCGAGCTGCACCAGCGCGTACATGACGATCTCGACGCGGGTCGCGGCGACGCCGCGGGCGCCAGGCACGGTGACGAGGCCGGCGCGCTGGTAGTCCTTCAGGCGGTAGAGCGCGATCGCATCGAAGTGCGGGATCTGCCAGAAGAACAGCACGGCGAACACGACCAGGCCGCCGGCGTCGAGCCGACCGGTGACGCCGACCCAGCCGATCAGCGCCGGCATCGCGCCCGGGATCGCGCCGATCCACAGCGCGACGTGAGAGCGCTGCTTCATCGGCGTGTAGACGAGGACGTAGGCGACGAACGCGATCACCGCGAGCAGGCCGGTGAGCGGCCCGGCGGCGCCGAGCCCGAACGACAGGATCGGCACGGCGAGCAGGGCCTGGGCGAGCCCGAAGCCGAGCGCGATCTGCGGATCGAGGCGGCGCGCGGGCAGCGGCCGGTCCTTGGTGCGCGCCATCAGGCAGTCGACGTCGCGCTCGAGGTACATGTTGAGCGTGTTGGCGGCGCCGACGATCAGCGCGGTGCCGAGCAAGAGCACCAGCGCGCGCGACAGCTCGAACGGCCCGGGCGCGAGGCTCATGCCGCCGGCGGCGGTGAGCAGCGCCATCGACGCGATCTGCGGCTTCACCAACGCGATCAGATCGGCGGGCGCGACGCGCCGCTCGACGACACTTGCTTCGATCATGGGATCATCGCTCCTTCGCCAACCGGACCCGACAACGCGCGCCGCCCCGACCCCGTGATGATCCAGGCGCCGATCCACGCGCCCCACAGCGCGGTGGCGCCGGCGAAGTGCGCGACCGCGATCGGCACCGAGCGCAGCGTATAGACGGTGAGCACGCCGAGCGTCACCTGCAGCGCGGCGATCAGCGGCGCCGCGAGCACGAGCGCGCGCAGGGTCGGCCACGCCGCGGCGCGTCGCCACACCTGCCACGCGGCGACGAGGGTGACGATCGCGGTGACGCAGCCGAAGCCGCGGTGGATCATGTGGATGCGCTGCACGAACGCGCGCGGCCAGTACTCGCCGAGGTTGCACGCGGGCAGATCGAGGCACGCGAGGGTCGCCTCGAAGTGGCGGACCAGCGCGCCGAGGACGAGCTGCACGAACAGGACGCCGATCGCGGCGGCGATCCAGCGGCGGCCGTCGCCGAGCGCGGCGCGACGGGCGCGGTGGCGGTTGGCCTCCTCGGGCAGCGGGCCGACCGCGGCGCGGGTGAGGTACGCGATGTAGATCAGCACCGCGAAGTACGTCAGGCCGTGCAGCAGGTGCAGCGTCGAGATGAACCACGGCAGGCGGGCCGCGACGGTGATGATGCCGAGCGCGCCCTGGACGCAGACCATGACCAGCGTCAGGACGCCGAGGCGCCGCGCCGCGGGACGCCGCCGCCACAGGGTGACGGTGAGCGCGATCTGCAGGAGCCCCAGGATCCAGCCGAACTGGCGATGGCCGTGCTCGAACAGCACGCCGCCGTGCATGGCGGGGAACAGCTCGTTCTTGCAGCGCACGCCCCACTCGCACGCGAGGCTCGACCCCGTGGGGTTCACGGTGCCCCCGATGACGAGCATCAGGAACGTCATCAGCGCGACCAGCTTGGCGAGGCGGTGCTCGAGCATAGGACCTCGGATGCCCGAGGAGGCCCACGGGTACCACGCGCCGAGCGAGATCGCGCCGCGATCCTCCGTCGCTGCGACAAATTGCCGCCCGCAAGTACCTCACGGGTGAAGCCCGCGGCTTCCGGTCACTTACAGGCCCGCGCGATTGCCGTCGGCTGGCGGGGAGCGGTAAAGTCGCACCCCAGCGGTCCCCGGGGATCGCTGTCGATGCAGCCTCCTCCCTGGGTCGAGAACACCGAGCTCGGCGCGTTGCGCGCCGACGACCTGACGCGGGCCGACCTGGTGTTCCGCTACGGGCGGTATTTCTTTCGCACGCTCGGCATCCACCTCGCGGCGGGCGGCATGGGCACGGTGTCGGAGATGGAGCGGCGCCTCGACAACGAGGGGCCGATCGAGGCGGTGGTCGGCAAGACCTTCCAGACCCAGTACCTCAACCAGATCCGCTCCGACGAGGTGACGCGCCGCGATCACCACATCAACCTCAACGCGGTCAGCCGCATCGCGTCGCTGTCGCATCCCGGCCTCCTGCCGATCTACTGCGCGGCGCCGATCTCCGACAACTACCTGTTCGTCACGCCGCGCATGGGCTCGACCCTGCTCGAGGCGATCACCCGCCACTCGCTGACCGCGCGGCAGCGGACGACGCTGCTCATGCAGGCGCTCGACGCGCTCGGCCACATGCACGACGTCCGGCTCCTGCACCGCGACTTCACGCTGCGCAACGTCCTCATCGACGAGCGCGCCGCGGTCGCGTACCTGTTCGACTTCGATCTGGCGCTGTCGCTCGACGACATCCCCGGCAGCACCTACGCGACCCACTACCGCGGCCGGGTGTTCGGGTCGCCGGGCTACTCGGTGCCGCCCGAGACCGTCGACCCCGGCCTCGCCGAGCTGCCGGTCGCCGCCGCGCTCGACATCTTCGCGGTCGGCGGCGCGCTCCACGCCCTGTTCACCGACGAGCTGCCCTACGGCAAGGTCGATGACATGTGGGGCCTGCTGATGCGCATCGGCGACGGCATCGTCAACGACGGCAAGAGCCGCGTGCACTACCCCGACACGGTGCCGCGGCCGCTGCGTCCGATCATCGAGCGCTGCCTCGAGCGCGATCCCGGCCAGCGCTACACCCGCGTGCAGTCGGTCATCGCCGATCTGCGCGCGATCCTGCCCGACCTCGACGATCGCAGCGCCGACGCGCGGTTCTTCTTCTCGGCGACGATGGGCGCGCCGCAGGTCGATCGACCGCAGCGCCTGCAGGCGGTGTACAGCCGCCGCCGCGACGACACGATCAGCAAGGCCGAGATCGAGCTGGCCGACGCGTCGCTGCACACCTGGGGCTACGAGCTGCAGAAGAGCCTGGGCCGGGTGAAGACCCATCCGATCTACGTCGCGACGCCGCGGCCCGATCTGCTGTCGGCCGGCAAGTTCCCCGACGCCAACACGTTCCCGAAGCTGGTCACCGTGATCGATCTGCACCAGATGCCGGATCCGCGCGGCCTGGTCGACGCGTGGCAGCAGGTGTACCTGCCGACCTTGAAGAAGGTGCGGCGCGGGATGATGACGACGCTGCACAAGGTCATCCTCGACACCAACACCGGCTCGCTGCTCCTGTTCTCGGAGTTCATCGACGATCCGAAGTTCGGCGCCCAGCTGGCCGACGTCGATCTGCACGTCGACGGCGCGATGGCGCTCGGCTTCCTGATCACGCGCCAGGTCGCGCTGCTCCACGAGAACGGCATGGCGCACAACAACGTCCACCCGGGGGCGCTGCTGTTCAAGGCCGCGACCGAGACCCACATGGCGCAGCCGGCGATGATCGGCCTGGTCGAGCCGTCGCTGTCGATCGAGTCGATGATCTC